>JAPKEA010000520.1 GCA_028822275.1 Planktomarina sp.
CTGGCGTATAATTGTTTGTTGTCTTGTTCATGATGCTCCATCCTACTCATGAGTTGGAGCCTCCGGCAAACAGGGGGCGGTTCAAAAGCGCCACTGCAGCCTTAACCTTATCTGAAAAATTCCGTTGCTTCGTCATTCTCGTATCCATTCATTCGGGTTGGATACATCTTAGCACGCTGTCCAAATTTACTAGACCACTTTAATCACCAGAGCCTGAACAACCTCACTCCGTCAGATGTCTACTTTGGACGTGACAAAGAAATCCTACAACAAAGAGAAAGGATCAAACAAAACACGTTAAAAGTGAGACGCTTGCAACACCGTAAACAAACCGCATAATCAAAAAAATCAGATGAGCCTAGATATTCTCGGCGTTCAAATAGCTAATGGTTCCCAAAACCCTGACGACGGACAGAAAGAGGTTGGGCGGAAGGGGCTGATTGATATTTGAAACTGATTAGGCAATTTAAATTTTTGCTGTGCTTTGCCCAGTAACCGCCGTCCCAGAAAAGATCAAAGCTGATTTCTAATCCGTCTTTTACTACAAAGTGGTGTATGCCCTTGCCACTCAACCCTCCATCCGCTGTGAAGGTGCAAAATGCACAGACATCGGTATCGTTAGAAACAAAATTGTCTACACTTACATTAAAGCCGGGCCAGGCATCATTTAGTTTGGCAAGCATGTTTGTGGTTAAATCTTCAAATCCAACATATTTCCTTCCCAAAGCATGATCTCTGTGGAAGGTGATTTTGCATTCTGGTTGGTATATTTAGCCTAATAACTCCATATCGTCGGCGCTAAAAGCCGGGTAATCAACCCATTTTTAATGGGGGGATTACCATTTCAGGGGAAACAGCTTTCTTTTTTCTTTCTTGTTGAACTTCGTGGGCCGTTTTACTTACCATTTTGATCATACCGCACATATTTGTTGAACGAATTACAAGTGTCGTTAGGTTTCTTAGGTAAATATCGTAACGTACAGGAATTCCGCGTTGGAAAATGGTTATTTGGTCACCGCTGATATCAGCGGCAATACTCAGTTTACAAAGATTCATAATATGCGAAAGGGTCCAGTTTTTGGAAAACAAATAGCTGAAAAATGGGAGTGCCATGCAGAGCAAATTATTACCGAACTATTCGAAACGATAATATCCGCCTTCGAAAGCAAGCTTACCCTAAATAAGCTAGAGGGAGACGCCGCTTTTTTCTTTGTAAACGATGACGGTTCTGAATATCTTTCAGATAGAATTGTTGTTTGTATGCAGGAGGCCATGAATGCTTTTTCTAAAAAAGCCTCGGAAATGTTATTTATACAAAGTTGCCCTTGTGACCCCTGTCAGCAATCAAAAAACCTGCGGTTAAAAATTTTTGCGCATAAAGGAGAATATCAAATAAAGAAAATTCGCCACTTCGAGTAATTGGCGGGTGAAAGTGTCATTTTTTTACACTGATTAATGAAGAACAATATAAGCTCGAAAGAATACTGGCTTCTTTATCAGATATTCTACGATTACAGGTCCAAGCGATTGACCAGAGTATTGAAGATTTTGGTATGATAAATCTGGGACTGATAGATTTTTCACAAAAAAATGGTGATAAAATTGAAGAGGTACGCACCAAGAAAGTGTTCGATTTCGTG
Source organism: Planktomarina sp. (assembly GCA_028822275.1). Lineage (GTDB taxonomy): Bacteria > Pseudomonadota > Alphaproteobacteria > Rhodobacterales > Rhodobacteraceae > Planktomarina. Next base: position 1,641 of record JAPKEA010000520.1, read on the forward strand.
AAAATGTTAAATTATTTTCGCGCCAACAAAACACGAGATGCGCTCATGGACCGTAATTGAGAACCTTCACACCTCATATTGTTTTAACGTTATTTTAAGCTGTAAGTTCTATTTGGAGCTGAACATATTTGTTGAGCCAAGGGCAGGGTTTGCTAACGTTCCAGAAGAGCAGAATTAATAGGTCATATTGATCATGACAGCTCCAATGCGCCCGCAACCGCACGGTCAGTTTATGTGATTGCCCATCCCCCCGCCGCACAGTCGGCGCGTAGCGCACCGCACGCCACGGTCTGGGGGTTCTTTTTGGAAACCTTGTCTTTTGAAGGCGTTATGCACAGCGAAGAGGCCCATTATGCGGGGACCGGTCCGAGGGCCGCATTGTAATAGAGCCGCTGGAAAAGTTTTTTGCCAAGCATTGCTATCATTGTTAACAACCTTTTGAATGATACAAGAGAGTTTCACCTTGCTAGCTTGGGGTTAATTGAATTGAAAACAATTATTTGTGGTGCCGGAATAAATGGAATTGCGAGTGCATTATGGCTTAAACGTGCAGGCGTGGATGTGACGCTAGTCGATCAAAAGGGTCCAGCAGCAGGTACTTCTTTTGGCAATG
>JAPKEA010000521.1 GCA_028822275.1 Planktomarina sp.
CTTGAAGAATTCCCCAAATGATAGCAAAGCTGCTTTTGTTGAGTGCTGGTTCACATCAAGAAGACCATTATTTCCAATATTCTTTTTGTCATCTTTGATCATTATTGAGAGTATATCAGCACTATATTGAGCGCCAATAGCCCCTGCCTCTACTCCGCTGGCTTCAGAATACTTTTCCCAATCTTTATGTGTTCGGTCCGGGTTGTATAATTCAGGAGTAGCAATGATATATTCTGAAGTTACATCGGCTCCCCAAGAACGTTTTCGAAATTCAAAACCCTTGCCACGATTGTCGTTAATAAGCACGATACGTTTTTGCGTTTCAAATGCGACTTTTGCCGCGTGAATGTCTTTTTCATTTTTTGGGTTTTCATCGAAAACCAGTTCAGGCTTTGGGACCATAGCTGGGCGATACCTATTTTCTTCATAATCATGTACGTCGCCAAGAGTTTTAAATCCTTTGGGCTGATAAAAAATCAATGGAACGCAATCATTCTTACATATTTTGCAGGTCTCAATATTTTCTGAAAACATTGTCTGGCATTCGGGATTAATGCACTTGGAAAGCCTGTAAGGCGCGCCAAGCGGGTTCTCATCGCGCGCCAAGCCGCCTCGATATGGGTAGTAGTGAGCAAACGCCCCAACAGTATAAATCTTTTTATCTTTTATCGCCTCAGTACCCGGTGAGAATGACCAGATAGCAAATTCCAGTGATCGGTCCGTTAACACCACATCGTCCACCTTTGAATAACTAGAAGGTGGTTTTTCCAAATGGTATAAGGGGCGGGATTTGGTTGGAAAACCAAACATTGGCAGCACACCCGCTACGGCTAATCTTGCACTGAGTTCGTCCTCTTTATAGGCCTCATCATCTGAAGCTATTTCCGATATCTTAACCATAAGCTCACTACACAGATATTTTTTAAGGTCGGTCAGGGTCTCGTTATCCACCCCTGTTCTCATCGCCATGCTGGAGATTATATTGTCTAATTCTAATTCATTAGTGATAATTTTATGGACACCTACTTGCCGTGTGGACCAGTCTACACACTTGCCAAACGCACCATGATTGCTGGCACCTGACCAGTCTGGTCTTGCGCCGTCTGGTAAACGTGAAAATGCTTGCCTCAATACTTCAGCTGAAATGGTTCTGAATAGAATTTGGTCACCAGAAAATTCAATATATGGAATAGGTGGCGGATCTGAGGTTATTCGTTTGGGGTTCTGAAAATAAAACTCATCATGGGTATTGTTTTTACAAAGTGTGAACGCATAAGAAAACGCTTGAAACGCTCTTCCTGCTCGACCGACACGTTGTTGATAGTTAAATCGCTCGGGTGGCATGTTGGCCATAAGCACAGCTTGCAATGATCCAATGTCAACGCCCACCTCCATTGTAGTTGTAACGCTTAGGGCTTCGATACCTTGAGCTACTCTAGATTCCTGCGGTAAGAAAAGATCTTTGAAAAACCGTTGACGCTTTCGCTGTTCGGCGAGAGGTTTTGTTTGCCCAGTTAATTCTTGAACTCTCAGTGGAAGGGGAGCTTGTTTGGCGCGCCACTTAAAGTAACTATAGTCGTTTTCACTACTTACAAATTCTGTTGAGTCACAATTAGTGCCGATGCACACACCCAGATTGTTAGCTTCATATATTAATGAGCAACGAGCGCATGTTACTTTTGGTGTTTCATCTACCTTTGCGACAGTTAAGCAATTCTGCTGAGGGTAAATATTTAACAGCCAATTTGCATTAACGATTTTTTTTGTGGTTTTAAAAAACTCATTAACCTCTGAAGCTAGAGATACCTCATCTATTGGAAATTTTTTTGCAATCCTTGATAAAAAATCTTTAACTTTACCATGCATTTCAGTGCTGGTTTGTGGATATTTTGACCGACCAACCCATCTTTTTTCTCTTAGTAAAAGTCTGATTATAAAACGAACTATTTCATTTGATAAATCGTCATTGAAACCGGTAAATGTTGCCTGGCCTGTAAAACTTAATTGACCAATCCCTTCTGCCTCTATGTCCTTAGAGCCCTTAAAAACAATTGCCTCGGTTAGCCTGACTGCCAACTTTTCTTTGTCCTCAACTTTGCGGCCCGTAATTTCATCAATACCAATATTAGTGATTTCATTAAGTTTAAGAATGCCTGAATAAATTTTCCACCAAGGGGTCTCTGTTCTACTTGATGTTATATTTTGATGACTTGGTTGGGGGCCACGGGGGTTGATACCGAGTGTTACGAGAG
>JAPKEA010000078.1 GCA_028822275.1 Planktomarina sp.
GGTTGCAGCCATAAATGGAGTTGCTGATAAGATAAGAAGGGTTGAAGCAACTGTGGTATGGAGCATTGAAAAAACGTAAAAAGTAAATGCTAGTGACAAGAATATACCCATAATTACATCATTTTTATCGATACTTTTTATAAATTTCAGAGGGGATGTCCGCCGCCGCAGGCAGCAGACAATCCCTACCATTAAACTAAGGCTGAGGGATCTGTAAAACATGATTTGAAAACCATCCGCCTCATTTATAAGCCGCATGTAAAGGCCCACAAAACTCATAAATGTTCCGCCGAAAAGGACTAAAATGACGGCATTTTGTTTTGGCATTTAAATTCCTTCCGGATATTTTGTAATCTGTGCACTTTTGATTGCTTATTACAGAAGGTTTTTCCAAATAGAAGTTATATTTGGGGATTGCAGCAGCCTTTATTCAAGTTAACGTGAGACAAATTGAAGGGTCAGAACAATATGAACGAGACAGAACTTACAGCTCTGCGGCATGAATTTCATCGCTTCCCGGAGCTTGGCTTTGCTGAGCATTCTACCAAGGATCGAATTGCAAGCTTACTAACAAGTTTTGGGCTCGAGGTGCATATTGGGGTTGGAGTTGTTGGCGTTCTTAAGCGTGGAACTGGAAATCGTACTATAGGTTTGCGGGCAGACATTGATGCCTTGCCCATAAGTGAGACCAGTGCGCACGCATATGTTTCAAAAACTGATGGTGTTATGCATGCCTGTGGCCATGATGGTCATATGACGATGTTGCTTGGGGCGGCTGAAAATTTGGCACGAGGTGACAGTTTTGACGGTACTGTCATTTTCATTTTCCAACCCAATGAGGAACATGGATTGGGCGCACAGGCGATGATCAAGGAAGGGTTACTTAGGCGTTTTCCAATGGAAGAAGTTTATGCAATTCATAATCTCCCTGGCGCTCTAGCGGGACGGATTTCTACGCGTACTGGTCAAATTTGCAGCAGTGAAAGCCTGTTTGAGATTACAGTTAAGGGTCAGGGTGGACACGCTGCTATGCCACATGTCGGCCGAGACTCTATCTTAATTGGGTCGGAAATTGTCCTGGCTTTACAGACTATTGTTGCACGCAAACTGGCACCAGGCTCTGGTGCTGTTGTGTCTGTGACGGAATTTTTGACGGATGGGCAACGCAATGTTTTGCCCAGTAACGTGGTTTTAAAAGGAGATGTAAGAGCGTGTGTTCTTAAAGATCGAAAAGCAATATCTGCATTTATGACTCAAATTTGTGAGGGCATTGGTGATGCACATGGCGCCAAGGTTTCAGTAGCATTCAATACTGAGTTTATCGAAACTATTAATGCGGCTGTACCGGTCATAGCGGCTGTAAAAGCAGCTAAATCAATAGGCATTGAAGCGACTTCTGATCGAGAGCCTATGAGTTTTTCAGAAGATTTCGCCCATTTTTCTGCAGTGGTGCCTGGTTGTTTTATGTTGCTTGGGAACGGGACAGATGGTCCAAACGGACGACCTCTGCATTCTGCAGATTACGATTTTAATGATCAACTGTTGCCAATAGGAGCAGCGTTCTGGACGCAACTGGTAACTGACAGGCTTCCTAAAGCTGTAAGTTTGTAAAAATATTATCTTTGATTTGTGTGAATGCGCATAATTAGTATCTTTGGAAAGTATAATGAAATCACAAGTAGGAATTATTGGTGATGGCCCTTCGGGAATGTTGTTGTCTCAGCTATTAAATAAAGCAGGGATTGAAAAAATTGTTTTGGAACGGACTACGAGGCCTCTTGTTCTTTAAAGAATCCTAGCAGTTCTACTCGAGCCTGGAACCGTACCAATGTTACATGAGGCTGGGGTCGCTGCGCGTATGGAGCGGGAGGGTATACGCCACTCTGGATTCTTTTTTAGTGACGATGATTTGATGATCCGGATTGATTTTCATCACCTGACCGGCAAACGAGTTATGGTTTATGGTCAAACGGAAGTGACAGCAGATCTTTATTGGGCTCAAGATGCAATGGGTACCAATATTATTCAAGGTGTCAAAGATGTCGTAATTAATGATGCTACCAGCAGTTCACCCAATGTTGAATTTAACAAGAACGGTGAGCGAAACCGTCTTGACTGTGATTATGTAGTGGGTTGTGATGGCTTTCATGGAGTGAGCCGTTCTACAATTCCAAAGGAGAAAAGGCGCGAATTCCCAATGATTTATCCGTTTGGATGGCTTGGTCTATTGTCTCGTACTCCCCCAGAAAATCATGAATTGGTATACTCAAATTCTTCTAATGGCTTTGCCTTGGCTTCAATGTGAAATGAAAACCTCAGTCGATATTATGTTCAGGTTCCAGTAAACGACAAAGTTTGAGATTGGAGTGGCTAGCAGTTTTGGGCTAAACTCAAGGCCTGTTTGCCTAAAGATATTGTAACAAACATGATAACAGGACCGTCAATCGAAAAATCTATTGCTCCGCTGCGATCTTTTGTTAACGAGCCACTGCGGTGGGGACGTCTATTTTTAGTCGGCTATTTGGCCCATATAGTTCCACCGACTGGCGCAAAAGGATTGAACCTTGCGGTTTCTGACGTTTTTTACCTTTATAAAGCCTTGATAGATGTTTTGACGCGAGATGATAAAAGAGGTACCGAATTATAATCTAAGCGGGCTCTTGAGCGTATTTGGAAAGCAATGCGCTTTAGCTGACAAATGACTGCGATGCTCCATCTTTTTGAAGGCGAAGACAATTTTGCGGGCCAAATGGGAAAAGCAAGTCTTGCTCACCTTGCACAATCTGAAACAGCACGTCGTGAACTTGCAGAAAATTATGTAGGGCTGCCATATTAGATCAGCTTGAATCAGAAATAATTTTAGGAGTCATTGGTTCTCAACGCAACTCTTGCGTATAGTTAATCCAGAAAGTTATTCCAAGGAGAGATTAAATGCGTGTTTATTTATCTGGTGAAATACACACAGATTGGCGAGATCAAATTATTGGGATGTTAACAGATTTGGATCTGATATTTGATGCACCTGTAACTGATCACGGAGTGAGCGATGATTGTGGCGTGGTAATCTTGGGTACTGAACCTAACAAGTTCTGGCATGACCACAAAGGAGCAAAATTAAACGCAATTAGGACCCGCACGGCAATAGAGAAAGCAGATATTGTTGTAGTTCGGTTTGGAGATAAATATAAGCAATGGAACGCGGCTTTCGATGCGGGGTATGCCTCTGCTCTGGGTAAAGCAATTATTGTATTGCACGGCGCTGAATATCAACATGCTCTCAAAGAGGTTGATGCTGCAGCTCTTTTAGTTGCAGATACCCCTCAGCAGGTGGCTGAAGCGCTTCGCTACGTTTTAAACGGACAATTACCTACGCAAGCCACGAGTGTTTGATTTTGGGATTTAATACAGTCCAAATTATAACTTTTTATTGCGGGCAGCTTTTTCTTCGCGAGTTAACTTATTGTTCCACGCGTTATTACTAAGGCCAAGTTCACTCGGCAATGGCTTTGTTTTCCCGACGTTAACTTCTCCACCCTTGTTCAAAAATTCTTGAATAAGAGCATTATCAGTATTCTTTTTTGGAATATGTTTCATAACTATCTTTCTACCTCAAAAAATGCGTAAAGGTCACGCCCCAATTTTAAAATTTTAGAATTTTTAACGCAATTATAAAAGTCTTGGTAGTTAACATTAAGTTCAATAAAATCAGAAATTTTTTTATAAAAAACCATGTTGTAATATAATTATGGTACCAGCCGTCACTAATATGTTTTTTTGTAATTACTGTAATAAAATAGACCTAGCACCCAAATTACATAACTGAAAAATTTTTATTAGTGTAGAAAATGCCCACCAAAACTCTTTATAATAAAACTTTCAAAATGAGTTTTAGCTAGCTATTTTTACTACTTAAATCTTTTTAGGTAGAGTAAATAAAGTTGAAATTACGACCTTAAACGCCAACGCTACGTAGTGTTGTGCCATAAACAAAGCAGGGACTGTCAGCACAATAATGACTGTACCAAATAAGACACCATATCCAATTGAAACAGCCAGCGGGATTAAGAATTGGGCTTGTAAGGATGTCTCCATTATTAATGGGTAAACCCCCAGAAATGTTGTAAGAGAAGTTAAAAGAATAGGCCGAAAGCGTTGCTTTGTGCCTAAAATCACGGCTTCACGTACCACCATATTATTTGCTATATGTTCATTATATACGTCCACCATCACTAAAGAGTTATTAATCACTACGCCTGCTAAACCGATGATGCCGAAAATCGATAAAATAGTTAGAGGAATTCCCATGATATAGTGGCCTGACACGGCGCCGATGAGCCCAAGCGGGATTGCTGACATTACAACGATTGGCTGAATATAGGAGCGAAATACTAAGGCCAATAATGCAAAAATGATAAACAACGCGATGCCAAGTGCCTGACTAAGTGCTGCCTGAGCATCCGCTTGCTCACGCTGCTCACCGCCAGAGGTCAAAATTAAATTATTGTATTTTGCTTTCAGCTTTGGGATTAAATCAGTCTCAATTAAAACTTTTACTTCGGAACTTGTGGAGATAGCAGTGTCTAAATCTGCTGTCAAAGTAGTGACCTGACGGCCATCTCTACGCAAAATTTGTGCTGGAGCTTGCCCCTCTTCTATTTTGGCAACGGTGCTAAGTGGAATTTGATCTCCGCTTGGCGTCGTTATCCAGGTCGACAAGAGGTCTGACAAGCTGTCACGCTCATTGGCTGGATATCGTACTATAACTGATACATTATCTGCACCACGTTGTACGCTTGTAGCTTCTAACCCAAAGAACCCAGCACGTGTCTGATTTGCAAGATCAGAAAGCGTAACTCCGTAAAGACGTGCCTCTTCTCTTAATGCTAAACGGAATTCTAGTCGGCCGGCGGAATTGTCATCTTGTAGCGAAAACAAACCTGGAATTTTACGTAAGTTTTCGCGTAGGTCGGCAACAACTGGGGATATATCATCGCCATCTGGCAAGGACATCTCAATAGCGACTGCAGCACCTGCACCTATCAGCTCGGCTGATACTGAAAGAGTTTTCACGGACGCAATTGGTCCAATTGCATTGCGCCAGACGGCCTCAAATTCTGATGATTCCCAAGAACGTTGAGTAGGGTCAGTAATTTGTACAACTACGTTTGCTATAGTTGCCCCATTTGCTGCCGTTCCACCACCTGGACCCCCAGCGGCTACTCCACGGCCAACCACAACATTGATACCAACTATTACGGAAGGGGCCGATTGGGGTAGACCATTCTGAATTAATGACCCGGCTTTTAAAGCCGCAAGACGTACGTCTTCTGCGACTTTCTGGGTCATATCGAATGTTGTACCATCGTTCATTTCGATACTGGCTGTAACAAAATCTCCATCTATTGATGGGAAGAAGTTAAATTTTACATAGCCAAAAGCTAGAAGGCCAACGGTCATCATCATCAATGAGATTGCAAAAGCAATTGGGATTAGAATTGCAAAACCGTTCGTAGTAAATCTTAACACCGCGTCCAACGGCACGCGTACAAACCATTGTAAACCTGTGTCGACAACAGAACGTACAAGGTTAAGTGCTTTGAAAACTAAATTAGGGCTATAGCTGGGTGACACATCAAGTTTCGAAAGATTTCGAGGTAAAATGATTAAGGCTTGCACAAGTGAAAGGCTTAAAACAACCATAACAACAATTGGAATATCTGTTAGAAATTTACCCAAGACGCCGGGCAGTTGCGTCAAGGGCCAAAACGCTACTATTGTCGTGAGCGCGGAAAAAACTACAGGTATTGCGATCCTTTGAGTGCCTTTCACAGCGGCCTGCATTGCAGGCATCCCTTTTTCGCTATTTGTATAAATATTTTCACTAACCACAATGGCATTATCAACTACAATCCCTATTGCCAAAATAAAGCCAAACAAGGAAATCATGTTTATCGACATGCCTAGACTGGACATAATAATAAAGGTTGCGGTGAAAGATATGCCAATCCCAAATGCGGACCAAAACGCTAGGCGAATGTCCAGAAATAATGCTAAACACAAAACGACTAGGACCAGACCTATAGCTGCATTGTTTACCAAAAGGTCTATACGATCTTGCAAGTTTGTCGCCTCGTTTTGCCAGACGGTTACATTAATCCCGTCTTCAAGGGTTGGCCGAAATTTTAAATCAAGATGGTTAATAGCCTCTTCGACAATCGTTAAGACTTGCTCGTCTCCCACTCGGAATACATTAACAGAAACTGATGGATCACCATTAAAATTAGTTGATAAATCAGTATCTTGAAATCCGTCAACTACCTTTGCTATATCACGTAAATATACACGGCCGCCATCGGGACTTGTTCGGATTATAATGTTTTCAAAATCACTTTGGGTGTAGTTGCGACCGGTTGTTCGAATAGGAATTGCAACAGTGTTTGTTTTGATCGACCCTCCAGGAAGTTCAAGTGAACTTTGACTTATGATTTGCGCTACCTCGGAAATTGTTATGCCGTATGCGCGCAACATGTCCCGCGACAACTCAATCGACACTTCGTATTCGCGGGTGTTTACTATTTCCACAAATGAAATTGCAGGCAGAGAAGTTAGTTCCTCTTTTAGCCTGTGCGCTTCTTCTTTTAAGACGGCTTCTGATGCATCTCCATGGAGGGCAATCTCTAGGACGCGTGAATTGTTACTAGCTTGTTCCACAGATGGTTCATCGGCGTCGTCTGGGAAAACTCGAATGCGATCTATTTCAGTTTTAATTTCATCTAACTTCTTCGCTATGTTTTCCCCTCGCAAAAAAGAAACTACAACTCCACCGCGCCCCTCGCTAATTGAAGCAGTCACACTATCTATCCCATCAACTCCAGATAGTTGATCCTCTATCGGCCTCACAATACTGTCCTGTATCTCCAGGGGAGATGCACCAGGATAGCTTACAGAAACACTTACAGCGTCCAGAGAGAACTCTGGAAATGTCTTCTGAGGCATTTGAGTTACTGACAATATTCCAACTGCTATAACAAAAACTGTTATTAGGTTCGCTGCGACTGGATGTTCGGCCATCCATTTAATAATGCTATTCATTGACTATCAATCCAACTCTTTTTGAGTAGCTGAAACTGTAACTCTATCTTTCACATCGACGAGGCGCATTCCGTCTTGGGGAGTAGATAATGCAGTTAAAATTAAGCGCGCATCTTTATCTAAATCAACTACTGAAACATAAGAAGTTTCTCCGTCCACATGGACCAATTGTGCAGAAATGAGCTGCAAGACTCCGCCATCTGCGTTTTCGGCTTTATTGAACAACCATAGGTTACTGCCTCCTCGAAGGGCCGTAGACGGAATGGGGTAGGTGTTTTTGGGCTGCATTCCTTTGATTACTACCTTTGAGAATGAATTGATTAAAGCTGGCGGTGCACCAGAGGCTAGTACAGTACTGTTTGTCCCGTCTACATTTATCATCTGATCAAGTTCTACCGTTAAAGTTAGGGTCCGCGTTCGCGCGTCTAAATCCGGCGCAACGCGCGAAACATGTGCATCCCACTTAAAAGTTTGTCCTGCGAAAATAACCTCAACAATGGCGGCTGGGAAAGTACCTTTGAAAAGACCTGGAATAAGAGCTGCATCAGCATCTCGAACGGGGACATCAATTTCCATTCTGTCTTGAGTAAAAATTTCAGCAATTTTTTGTCCTCCATTTACAACCGTACCAATTTCAACAGTTTTGTTTAAAACGGTACCGTCAAACGGTGCGGTCACCGTCGTGCGGCGCAAGGCCACTTCTGCTGACTTCTGAACTGCAAGTAAGCTGTTGAGGCTTGCCAAAAGTTCTGCTTTTTGGCTCCGAACTTGATCTAAAGCCGCCTGACTTGTCGTGCCGCTCGAGCGTAATGACTCTGTGCGTTCCAATAAAATTGCATTTAAGTCCAGCCGTGCCTGTGTACCTTCAATGTTTGCGACAGTTTGAGTGAGGGTTGCCAGCTCGGCACTAGAATCGAGGCGGACAAGAACTTCTCCTTCTTTGAAAAGCCCCTGTTCTGTAATTGCTGGATGGAGACCAATGATTTGTCCACTTACTTGGCTTGCTAAGTTTGCAATACGAAAGGGTTTGATAAAACCTTCACCACGGATAGGCAGGGGACCTTCAAAAGGGGTTAAAGGTGATGTTTCTACTAAAGTTACGGGACGTTCGATATCGACAGATTCAACTATCTCTCTGTTTTCGCCCAGATACTGGAAACCGTTTATGCCACCAAAAACTACCCCGCCGGCAACTGCTACCCAAAAAAGTTCACGCAGTCCTACTCCAATAAACCTAAGAGATTTTTTCACTTTAACACCACCGTATAATTTACTTTTTTTATATTTGCATCTTTTACTGCCCTAAAGCTATTACAGCTGATGTAAACTAGATTTTTTCTAATTAGTTCCTTTACGATTCTGTTCTTTGATTGGATCACATTTGACGGATAATATTACTTAAATTTTTTGTCGTACTTTCAGTATCGAATTTTGAAAAAATGCTTAAACTTATACAGATATCTTTTGGATCATAAAATTTGCTACGTGTCGGGGTGAAAGGCTCTAAAGTAGGGGAAATTCAGCTTCATAAAGCCAATCAAGTCGACCCTGTACGATTGTTGGAATCGTTTTCCCAGCAATCCAAATCGGTCCATACGCAGTTAATTGTGACAAGGCAGTAGCTTTGTGAAACAAGCGCAAATTCTTCTTCGAAATACGTTGAACCTTACTCGTTCGGGCAATACGCTTCTCAAAATACTTCTCTAACTGATCAGAAATTTTGTTTTGTGGGCAAGATTTTAAAACGGAGGCAAGTACACAGGCGTCTTCAATTGATTGCACCGCTCCCTGTGCCATTGAGGGTAGCATCGCATGGG
>JAPKEA010000522.1 GCA_028822275.1 Planktomarina sp.
CTGGAACTAAGTCTCCAAATATTTGACTAATCAGTGTTGATTTTCCAGCACCGTTTGGGCCAATCAATGCATGAATTTCGCCTTTCTCAACTTTTAATGTTACATTATCTGTAGCCTTCAGTGCGCCAAAATGTTTTTGAATTCCGCGCAATTCTAAAACTGGCTTTGTCATGTTTTAACCTTGTTGAAACCAATTTTAAATCTAGCGTCCAATACTCCCATCAGTCCTCCTTTGCCAAACAGTACCACTACAATTAGTAAAGGGCCAAATATTACCATCCAGTTTTCTGCTATGGATGGAAAAATGATATGCAGAAGATCTGGCAAAAACTCTTCCAATAATAGAAAAACTATAGCTCCAACAAGTGGTCCAGCTAGATATGTTAAACCACCCAAAATAATTATAATCATCAAATCGCCAGACCTGGTCCAATGCATAATATCGGGTGAAACAAACTCCTGCCAAGAAGCAAATAGGCAGCCCGAAATACCGCAAATAATAGCTGAGATTACATAACCTGTGATCTTAAATTTTAGGGGGTTTAAGCCCATCGCTTCAACGCGGTTTTCGTTAGATTTAATTGCCTGAAGAATGACACCAAATCTTGATCTTATTAACAACATCAACATGATACTTACGAATGCTAAAGTAAAAAAAATAAGATAATACAGCCTTAAAGGTTCGTACAGATCGATGAAAATGAAATCTGAGCGATCCATAATTAGCCCATCATCACCACCAAATTGTTCGAGGCTGACAAAAAGGAAATAGAGCATTTGCGCAAAAGCCAATGTGATCATAATGAAATAAATTCCACTAGTCCGTAGAGCTAAAAACCCAATAATTACACCCAGTACTCCACAAATTAACACCGAAAGGAGTAACTGATACCAGCCATTATCAATACCATAATACTGACTAATTCCGGCACAATATGCACCGATGCCCATAAAAGCAGCATGTCCAAACGAGACCATACCCCCAAAACCAAAAACAATATTTAATCCCATTGCTGCCATGCCAAGTAGCATTATTCGCATCACGACATCATTCCAGAACGGCAAATCTAAAATATTAGTAAAAATGGGAAATATAGCAAATAATACGAGTATGACCCAGAGGGTGGTGAACTTTTTTAGAAGATCTAAAATCATATGTTCAGGCCCCTTTAGGCGGAAATAATCCTGTCGGTTTAAAAACCAAAACAACAGCCATTAAAATATACACACTCATAGAAGCTAACGCAGGACCCGCCGTATCTGCCGTCGGCCCACTCATAAAAATACGAAATACCATCGGCAACATTACTCTGCCAATAGTATCAACAAGTCCGATTATTATGGCTGCAATGAATGCACCCCTTACTGAACCTATACCTCCTATAATAATAACAACTAAAGAAAGTATTAACAGTGGCTCACCCATTCCTGGCTCAACAGATGTCAGAGGCCCTATCATCATTCCTGCCAAACCAGCAAATGTTGCACCAGCTGCAAAAATAAAACGAAATAGAATCTTTATATTTATACCAAGAGCCGCAGTCATTTCTGGGTTACTCGCACCCGCACGGACCATCGCACCAACGCGAGTTCGAGACACAAAGAGATGAATAGCAACAGCACATGCGAGCCCTACCAAAATCACTAAAATGCGAAATACTGGATATGGCGTCCCTGGTAAAATTTGTATAAAACCTGATAGCGAGGGCGGAAAATTTGAAAATAATGCTGCAGGACCAAAACTAATTCGAATGACTTCATTAAAAAACAAAATAAGCCCAAACGTGGCCAAAACTTGATCCATATGGTCACGCTTGTAGAGGTGTCTAATTATTAGCCATTCCAACAAGTAACCACAAATAAAGGTAATTGGTATTGCTGCCAAAATGCCAAAGTAAAAATTATTTGTTGCAATAGTAACAGCTGAGGCTGCGTATGCACCGATCATGACCTGCGATCCATGTGCCAAAAATACAAAGTCCATAATACCGAGAATTAAAGTTAGACCGGCAGCAATTAAGAATAAGGTGATGCCAGCCTGCAGACCATTAAAAATCTGCTCCAGTAACAATGTTGTTGTCATATTTTACACTATCGCGTTCAAATTAAAGTGAATGAGCTATCGGCGTCGAAAACGCCAATAGCTTTTTTATAATATGCTAAAACTTACAATCTTGTACGTAAGCATCACCGTGGTTTTCAAAAACCGTGTCAATAATTTTTGACGTAACTACACCATCAGAGTCCTTC
>JAPKEA010000079.1 GCA_028822275.1 Planktomarina sp.
GCCGAGACCTAGATTTCAATTAGGACGATTTTTGTAGAAGATTATGTCTACCCTGCCTAGTTTTGACCTTAACTTGACTCTACGAAGTAACCCACGCACACAGCCATTAATCAATCTCCGAGGATAACATGAGCGAAGCCGGACAGAACAAAAATACTGATAAGAAAACAGCTGTTGAAAGCTTTGTTGAAACTATAAAAACGATTTTTTATGCGTTGCTGATAGCCGGTGTCATTCGGACGTTGTTTTTTCAACCCTTCTGGATACCATCCGGCTCGATGAAAGATACGCTTCTGATTGGCGATTTCTTGTTTGTCAATAAAATGGCGTATGGTTATTCTTATGCGTCTTGTCCAAAAATCCAGATACCACAGGTCGGTATTAATCTTGATGCTGATGACTTCTGTGGGTTCATTGCAGATAAAAAAACACGTATTTGGGGTGGAGAGCCGAAACGTGGCGATGTTGTTGTTTTCAGGCATCCAGTAAACGGTACCGATTATATTAAGCGCCTGATAGGTATGCCTGGTGATAAAGTCCAGATGATCGACGGTGTTCTTCACATAAACGGAATGGCTGTTATACTGGACCAAGTGGAAGATTTCGTGGAGACATATGAGGCGCAAGGATCACAACGAAACCGCCCTCGTTGTGTAAGTGGTGCTATTGGAGTTGGTGGTGATTGCATAAAGAAAAGATATCAGGAGACCTTGCCTAATGGTGTTATGCATGCCGTTCTGGATATTGCCCCGATGGGTTCTGACAATACAAAAATTAACGCCGTACCCATAGGGCACTACTTTTTTATGGGCGACAACCGTGATAATTCAAAAGATAGTAGGGTGTCTCAGGCCAGAGGCGGGGTTGGATTCGTTCCAGCCAAAGATATAATTGGACGCGCAGACCGCATCTTGTTTTCCTCTGCTGGCCGCTCAATTCTGGCCTTCTGGACGTGGCGCAGTGATCGCTATTTCAAGGCTGTTAAATAAAATGGCTGTTTGCGTTTTATGGATGATTTTATGATCAAACTTTCGGCAGAGTTGCAGCAGTTTACGAAAAAAATTAATTATATTTTTAAAGACCCATCTTTACTCATTACTGCTTTAACACATTCAAGCATTTCATCAGTCACCCGTTCAGACAATGAGCGTCTTGAATTTTTAGGAGACCGCGTATTGGGCTTGGTGATGGCTCAAGCTTTGTTGGATGATGACCGTGATGCCAGCGAAGGCCAACTAGCTCCTCGCTTTAACGCACTGGTGCGTAAAGAGACGTGCGCGGACGTGGCACGTGATATCAATTTGGGCGATATGTTGAAATTGGGGCGTTCTGAAATGATCAGTGGAGGTCGTAGAAAAGACGCTTTGCTTGGAGATGGTATGGAGGCTGTAATCGCTGCCGTGTACCGTGATGGTGGTTTTTTAGCTGCTCAAAACTTGATATTGACTTTGTGGGGTGATCGTATCGCTTCCGTGGAGGCCGACGCGCGGGATCCGAAGACAGCCTTACAAGAATGGGCGCAGGCGCGCAAAGGAGTGCCGCCTAAATATGTCGAAGTAGGCCGCAGTGGTCCGGACCATGCGCCATTGTTTGAAATTGAAGTGCAAATGCACTCTGGTGAAAAGGCAAAAGCCAAAGCTGGATCAAAGCGTCAAGCGGAGCAGGCCGTGGCGAAACTAATGTTAGAAAGGTTAGGGACATGAGCAAGCGCGCTGGATTTGTGGCTCTGATAGGAGAGCCTAACGCAGGGAAGTCGACGCTGCTCAATCGTATGGTTGGAGCTAAAGTTTCGATTGTGACGCATAAGGTGCAAACGACACGTGCGCGCATTCGAGGTGTTGCGCTGGAAGATGAGGCGCAAATCGTATTTGTCGATACCCCAGGTATTTTTCGCCCAAAGCGTCGCTTAGATAGGGCAATGGTGAAATCGGCCTGGGGCGGAGCCGCTGATGCTGATCTTACAGTTTTTTTGATTGAAGCGCATCGTGGTGTAACTGAAGGCGTTGATGCTATTATGAATGCATTGAAAGATCTGCCAAAAAGCAAATCTGTTGTTTTGGCAATCAATAAAATTGACCGTGTGCAAGCCGAAGAGTTGTTAGCACTTACAAAGTCCATGAATGACGCATTCAATTTTGTGGAAACTTTCCTTATATCTGCGGAAAAAGGTCATGGATGCGACACGCTTAAAACTTGGCTTGCTAGTAAATTACCTGAGGGCCCTTGGCTGTACCCCGAAGATCAAATTGCTGATTTACCGTTGCGTATGTTGGCCGCAGAAACCACCCGTGAAAAGTTAACCTTACGATTGCACCAAGAGTTGCCTTATCAATTGACGGTTGAAACCGAAGCTTGGGAGGAACGCAAAGATGGATCTTGCAAGATCGATCAATTAATTTACGTCATGCGCGACGGACATAAAGGGATTGTTTTGGGTAAGAAAGGTGAAACGATTAAAGCCATTTCTACGCAAGCGCGTGCCGAACTAGAGGAGTTTTTGGGTCGCCGCGTTCATTTATTCTTACAGGTTAAAGTTCGTCCAAATTGGCTTGAGGAAAAAGAGCGTTATTCCGAAATGGGCCTTGATTTCCGAGATGGAAATATATGAGTCGCCTGACAAGTGATATTTGGGTGTCCGCCTATCTGACCCGCTTGCGCCTTTTTGATATTCCCGCATTCATTGTTGCACGGGGCGATAGCACTGCAGGTGCAGTCTTAGTTAAGCTAAATACTTTGGACGGGCGAGGTATCGTGTTTCAACGTTCTTTTGATCTGATTTCAGGGGTTCGTAACTGGATAGAACTTGTTTCAGGAGATGAGCCTGATTTGGACGTAGCTATTTCCCGTCAGCGCAGCTTTGACCCTGACCTATGGGTAATCGAAGTTGAGGATCGTGAAGGTCGGCATCTTTTAGATGAACCCGGACTATCAGATTGATCGAATATTTAGAATGAAGATTCTAATTATTAATTTTTTAAAAATAAAATCCTTAATATACTTTAGTTTGGCTTATAAATATTGGAGATTTAAGGTTGATTGAGTGGCGAGATGAGGGGGTTTTATTAGCTGTGCGAAAGCATGGAGAGAACGCTGTAATAATCGACGTTTTGACCCAAAGCCATGGTCGCCACGCAGGCGTGGTCCGTGGGGGTGCTGGTCGTAAGCAAGCTCCTATATTGCAACCCGGTGCACAATTAGATTTGGTCTGGAAAGCACGTCTGGAAGAACATTTAGGATCTTTCACGGTGGAACCTCTGCGTAGTCGCGCAGCTCAAGTGATGACCGATCCTTTGGCGTTGGCAGGGTTGAGCTCGACAGTTGGACTTTTATGCTTTTCATTGCCTGAACGTGAAATTTATCCAAAATTATATACTATGTCACTGAATTTGTTAGACTTAATGTGTGTCACAGATGCCTGGCCTTTGGCCTATTTACAGTGGGAAATACAACTTCTTGAAATGTTGGGTTTTGGGCTTGATCTCAGCCGGTGCGCCGTATCTGGCGAAATAGACGATTTGACCTATATATCTCCAAAAACTGGACGTGCAGTTGCAGCTCATCATGCGGGCGAATGGAAAACGCGACTTCTGCCCTTGGTGCCCTGCATGAAAGGTGAGGGAAATGCAGAGAATAGCGAAATTTCGGAAGGCTTGCGTACGACTGGTCATTTTCTAGAAAAATGGCTCGCGCCGTCATTGGGAGATCGACCTCTACCTATGGCGCGACAGCGCTTAGTTGATCGTTTAATTCTCTCAGCCCGTGTCTAGGTAGGGAGTTGGCTGCCTGTTATCATTGCCCAAGTCGCTAAGGCAACGACAGCCAGCATTGAAACTGCCATGGCGAAATTTATATTGCGCTGGACAGATTTAGGTAAATTCAGATTGCTAAGAGAAACTCCAAAATAAACCCAGGCCAAATGGATTGGGACCCAGATCATGTTGAGCACTGCAAATTTCAGGGCAACTTCTGTCCAGTAGCTTTCTGGAACTAGTGGAAATCCTGCTAAAAGTGTTGTTAAAACCGCGTACGCCTTTGGATTGATTGGTTGCAGTAACAACCCGGCCAAAAAACCAGGTGCGCCCTGTAAATTTATGAACGCTATTTTAGAACCTGCTAAAGCGATGCGGCCCGCAAGATAGAGTAGGTAGGAAAAAGACAAGGCCATTAAAAAAATGCGTAGCCAGGGAGTTGCCAAAACTAAAGTGGCCAGTCCGAATGCAACGGCGAAAAAAACTATGGCTTGACCAATAAAAAGTCCTGAAACGAAGCGTAGCCCGGCGCGCATCCCAAAACCTGCTCCCACGCCAGCCGCTGACAATACGCCTGGTCCGGGCGTAGATAGTAAAAATATTACTGCAAAAATAAACGTTATCATGAACAGACTTTGCCAGGAAATTGGCTAAGTGCAAGCTTGTTAGCCTAGTAGGCGGCGTGCGATAACTTGAGCCTGAATTTCTCCTGCACCCTCAAAAATATTAAGAATACGCGCATCGCATAAAACCCGGCTAATTTTATATTCAAGCGCAAATCCATTACCCCCATGGACCTGCAAGGCATTGTCCGCCGCTGCCCAAGCAACCCGTGCACCTAGAAGTTTTGCCATACCAGCCTCAATATCACAACGTCGTCCCTGATCTTTCTCAAAGGCGCTAAAATACGTTAGTTGGCGAGCGATCATTAACTCAACGGCCATCATTGCCAATTTGTTTGCAACTCTTGGAAATTCAATTAAGGGTTTGCCAAATTGCTTCCGGTCGACCGAATAACGGTAGGCCAAATCCAATGCGGATTGGGCAACCCCAACCGCACGGGCGGCTGTTTGAATTCTAGCGCTTTCAAAGGTTTCCATGAGTTGTTTAAAGCCTTTGCCAGGCTCGCCGCCAAGAAGGTTTTCACCTTTGACATGAAAATTATCAAAAGCTAGCTCGTATTCTTTCATACCTCGATAGCCTAAAACTTCAATCTCGCCTCCTGTCATGCCTTCTGTTGGAAAGGGAACCTCGTCCGTACCTGGCGTTTTTTCAGCTAAGAACATTGAAAGACCCTTATAGTTGGTCGTATCAGAGTCTGTCCGCGCCAAGAGGGTCATCATATGTGTTCTTGTTGCATGGGTAATCCATGTTTTATTACCTGTAACGCTCCAATCTTCACCATTCTGAACGGCACGAGTGCGCAATGCCCCTAAATCAGACCCGGTGTTTGGCTCAGTAAATACCGCGGTTGGAAGCTTCTCAGCAGAGGCCAGCGCAGGAAGCCATTTTTGTTTTTGCTCTTCGGTACCTCCCGCTATTATTAACTCAGCGGCAATTTCTGTACGAGTTCCCAAAGAGCCAACGCCGATGTACCCACGTGAAAGTTCTTCACTAACAACGCACATCGAAACTTTGGATAGTCCGTATCCTCCGTATTCTTCTGGAATTGTTAGTCCAAACACACCCATTTCAGCCAATTCATCAATCACATCCATTGGGATTAATTCGTCTTTCAGGTGCCAGTCATGAGCGTAAGGTTCAATTTTCTCTATGGAATACCTACGAAACTGTTCTCGGATCATCTCAAGTTCATCATCAAGGCCAGAAGCACCGAGCATCGTATCGGCCTCATGCTCTTGCATCAGAGTGACTAGTCGCAAGCGTGCGGATTGGCTATTGGCGGATTGCATGAGCTCCGACACGGCAGGTACCATCATCGTGCTGATTTCCTCTTGAGAAAGTCCAATATCGTGCAGGCGGAAGATCTCACCTTGGTTCATTGGAATACCACCTGCCATCTGGCACAAGTATTCGCCAAATGTAATTTGTAAAATCAATTGTTCGACTTCGCCAAATTTGCCCGAAACTTGAAGATTTAGTGCCCAATTTTCCATTTGGCGTAGGCTTTCGACATAGGTTGCTAACCATGCAAATCCATGGGCAGCTGTTTGATTTTTTTCAATCAATTCGTTTGACACACGCCCCTCAGTCGTCACCAGTGCCTGAAGTTTGATTTTGGTAATATCGAATACCGCGTCTGCAGCAGGAATTGCCTGAGCTGCTAGTGTCAATAAATTTGGCAAAATTGCTTTATGTGTCATGAACTCGTCCCCAATGCGACTGAACTTCACTAATTTTTATCTTAACCACTATGGAGATCGCTTACTGGCTACGCACAACTTTAATTCAAATAAAAATGTCTTTTTGAAGTATTATGTCGCAGTCAAATTATGAGTGCAGACGAGATTGTCCCAGGCTATGCTCTTTTGATGCAAGAGTTTCTCAATCTTTACACGTTAAATCTGTTTATTATGATCGCTATCATTGCCGTTTTTTCTGGCATGGTGAAGGGAATGGTGGGCTTTGGAATGCCCATGATCTTCATCACTGGGATGACAATTTTTATTAGTCCAGATTTCGCCTTGGGTATTTTGATTTTACCTACTTTGGTGGCTAATGGTTGGCAGGCGGGCCGGCAGGGTTTTCGTGCGGCCTGGGACGCATTGTACGGTCACAGACTATTTTTAATTTTAGCATATACAACTTTGCTGGTTACAACCCAATTTGTGCCGTTGTTGTCACAATCCTTGCTCTTTCTTTGCTTGGGTTTCTTAGTCGTGACGTCTGCGAGCTTGATGTTGAGTGGTTGGCAACCGAGTGGTTATTACAGCAAAGGCCTTTCTTTATGTTGTGCTTTGGTAGCGGGTATTGGGGGAGGTGTTTCAGGTGTTTGGGGTCCTCCCACAGTCATATATCTTTCTACCCAGAAACTTGAGAAAGAAGTGCAGATGCGAACGCAGGGAGCCATCTATGGGCTTGGTGCTGTGTTACTCTTGGCCGGTCACATACGCTCTGGCATTGCTACAATCCCAGCGCTTACTTTGGGAGCCTTTGCCGTAATGCCTGCGTGTTTTGGAATATGGTTGGGGTTTAAAATTCAAGATCGCATTAACCAGCATTTATTTCGGCTTGCGACGTTGTGTGTGTTGATTTTAGCTGGCTTAAATTTGATCCATCGTGGACTATTTTAATATATCCGTGCTGAATTTTAATCTTAACTGAAGAGTTTTTGTTCAGCCCAGCGCGACCGCACGCACATCATCATCGATATGGGACAGGTATTGCTCAAAATTCTTGGCAAACATGGATACAAGCTTTGCAGATTGCTCGTCATATGCGGCTCTGTCTTCCCATGTACGACGCGGCTCAAGTAAAAGATCGGCAACGCCGGGGACTGATGTTGGAACCTCAAACCCAAAGTTCTGATCAACTCGGAAGGATCCATTTGAAAGTGAACCGTCTAAAGCTGCCCTTAGCAACGCCCGTGTCGCACAGATTGGCATTCGGCTTCCGTGACCATAAGCGCCGCCAGTCCAACCCGTGTTCACCAACCAGCAAGTTGCGCCATGATTTGCAATTTTTTTACGAAGCAAGTTACCATAATCTTCGGGACGGCGTGGCATAAAAGGGGCCCCAAAGCAGGTTGAGAAGGTTGGTTGAGGCTCTGTAACGCCCCGCTCAGTACCTGCAACCTTGGCAGTGAAGCCTGAGAGAAAGTGATACATTGCTTGTGCAGGCGTCAGTCGAGCAATTGGTGGCAAAACACCAAAGCTATCGCAGGTTAGCATGATAATGTTCTTGGGATGCCCCCCAACCCCTGTTGGCGAGGCATTGGAGACATACTCAAGAGGATAAGCGCAACGCATGTTGGCTGTCAGGCTATCATTATTGAAATCCAATTCCTTAGTTTCTGCATCGTAAACCATATTTTCGATGACAGTGCCAAACTTTGATGTGGTCGCAAAAATTTCAGGCTCTGATTCGGCGCTGAGATTAATGGTTTTAGCATAACAACCACCCTCAAAGTTGTAGGTACCTCTATCAGACCAGCCATGCTCATCATCACCAATTAAAATACGACTTGGATCTGCAGATAGTGTGGTTTTGCCAGTGCCGGAGAGGCCAAAGAATATAGCTGTATCAACTGGGTTGCCCGGGGCATGATTGGCTGAACAATGCATTGGCATAATGCCTCGCTCTGGCAACAAGAAATTGAGTAGAGAAAAGACAGACTTTTTGTTTTCGCCTGCATATTCAGTACCGCCTATCAGAATTAACTTTTGCTCGAAGTTCATCGAAATTATCGTTTCTGACCTGCAATTATGCCGCTGTGGATTTGCTTTAAATGACGGGCAGTTTATGACCGTCCAATCTGCTACAAAATCGACAAGTTCATCAGCGCTGGGCCGGCGCAACATATGCCGAATAAACAGTCCATGCCAGGCAAGTTCGGTAACCATGCGGACATCTAATCGATTGGCAGGTTCAGCGCCAGCAAACAAATCTTGCACAAAGTAATCGCGGTACTTCATGTGGTTACGCATGTCATCATAGAGAATGTCAAAGCTCTCTTCTGACATAGCAGATGTGTTTTCCCACCAAATCTTATCCTCAATAGAGGTGGATTTTACAATGTGTTTATCTTTAGGTGAGCGGCCTGTGAATTTTCCAGTTGAGACCAAAAACGCCCCACCTTTGCCCAATTCACCTTCTTTACGTGCTAAAGCTTCTTCTATTAATAAAGGCTCAATCAGGTTGTAATAGACATGACCTAAACCAATGATGCCTTGATCTTCGAGAGTGAAATTTGGAGTTACACGTGCGGACACCATACGGTTGCTCCTGAGCTCTGTTTTGATGTGTACGCTTTTAACATATGAACACTTAATACCAACAGGAAACACTCGTTTCGTTAGCGCAACCAGTGGCAGTTTAGCGCAACCATTTGCAGTTTAACGTATTTAATTTTGCTTAGGTTGGCCATTTTTGCTAAAATTGAAGCTGTTTTTGTCAGCAACAAGCAGGTCCAAAAGATGATTCGTATCT
>JAPKEA010000080.1 GCA_028822275.1 Planktomarina sp.
TGGCACCTTTGGGCATCTCATTCTCGGTTGTTACCTCAGTAATCCGTGCCATTTGACAAATTTGCGCCATGTTTGCAGCCATTGCTGCAGCTCCAGCTCTGCTGTTTTGTACTTGAACCAATGGAACCCTTGATCCAGCGGGAACGTTCATTTGAGCGCGCGCAGAGCGGATGGCATCAATTAAGGAAATAGTCCAACTGATTTCACTTTTTGCTGCATCATTTACCAATTCTATTCCATACGTAGGCCAGTCTTGGTGCACGAGCATCGTGTCGCGAGAGGCAGTTATGCCCCATAGCTCTTCTGTGATGAACGGCATAATTGGATGAAGCATAATCATACTTTGTTCAAGCACCCACGCGAGGGTGGTTTGAGTTTCCAATTTCCCGGCATCTGCACTGGTATGATCGCCCTTTAAAATGGACTTTGAAAGCTCAAGGTAACGATCGCATACTGTACCCCAAACGAATGCATATAGTGAAGACGCAGCTTCGTTAAACCGGTACCCGCCTAAAGCCTCATCTACGGCGACACGAACCTGACCAACTTCGCCAATGATCCATTTGTTCAAAGCAAGCTGGGGAGAAGGAATGCCATTCGTACGTTCTTGGAAGGCTTGGTTGAATTCCGCAAAGGAACATGCGTTCCAAAGTTTAGTACCAAAATTCCGGTAGCCTGCAATCCGCTGCATATCCAGTTTAAGAACGCCACCGAGAGAGGCCATGGCAGCATTAGTAAAGCGCAAGGCATCCGCTCCAAACTCATCAATGATTTCCAATGGATCTACCACGTTCCCGGTAGATTTACTCATTTTCTTCCCTTTGGCATCGCGGACAAGACCGTGCAGATAAATGGTGTTGAATGGGACTTGATCAACAACAGCTAGCTGCATCATCATCATTCTGGCAACCCAGAAGAATAAAATATCAGACCCAGTAATAAGATCAGATGTTGGCATAAAGCGTTGTAATATATCGTTTTGTGTATCGACATCCGCATCGCCAGTCCAGCCCAACGTCCCAATTGGCCAGAGACCAGACGAGAACCACGTGTCGAGTACGTCAGGATCGCGGGTTAGCTTTACGCCTGAACCTGCAAGAGTTTGCGCTTCCAATACTGTTGCTGCGCAATATTGCGTGCCATCTTCATCAAACCATACTGGTATTTGGTGTCCCCACCACAGCTGTCGTGAAATGCACCATGGCTCGATGTTTTCCAGCCAATGATAATATACTTTTTTCTCAGACTCAGGTAGGATCCTGACTGTGCCATCTCGGACAGCATCTAAAGCTGGTTCTACAATCTTAGTAGTATCCACGAACCATTGATCGGTCAGCATAGGTTCAATTACCACTTTGGAGCGGTCTCCAAACGGCTGCATAATTGGTTTGCTCTCAACCATTGGACGCTGGGTCGTGGTTTTTGTACCGTCGTCATCTGTGATACTGATTGTCTCGATTACGGCTAGACCTTCATCCGTGATATCCGCCACAATCTTGGCGCGCGCCTCAAAACGGTCCATACCACGATAGTCTTCGGGCACTAGGTTCATGGCTGCGATTTTGGACTCATCAAAACCTTCTTCACCGGTGGAAATTGCCTGAGCTGTTGCCGCCTCTTCGATGTAGGGACGTCCATCAGCACGCATATTGGCTTTTGTATCCATCAGATTAAACATCGGGATGCCACAACGTTTGGCCACTTGATAATCATTAAAATCATGGGCGCCAGTAATTTTTACAGCGCCTGAGCCGAAATCTTTGTCGGGGTATTCATCTGTAATAATGGGTATCAAACGGCGCTGTGCCCTTGGGCCTACCGGGATTTCACACATCATTCCTACGATAGAGGAATATCGTTCATCACTTGGGTGCACAGCAACCGCGCCATCACCCAACATTGTTTCTGGTCGTGTTGTGGCGATGGATATATAGTCACGCTCCTCTTCAAGGATGATCACCCCATGTGCATCTTTTTCGATGTATTTATAGGTAGCACCACCTGCGAGTGGATATTTAAAGTGCCACATTTGGCCTGCAACTTCAATATTCTCAACCTCTAAGTCAGATATGGCCGTCTCAAAGTGAGGGTCCCAGTTGACCAAGCGTTTGCCACGGTGGATCAGCCCTTTGTTGAACATCTCGACAAAAACTTTAATCACAGCATCGTGAAAATTAGGACTATTTTCGTGGCCAGTTCTCGTGTCACCTTGCGCACCTGCCATAGTGAATGCGGTGCGATCCCAATCACATGACGCGCCTAATCGTTTGAGCTGGTTCACAATAGTGCCGCCAGACACTTCTTTCCATTCCCAAACTTTTTCTAAGAATTTTTCGCGACCCAGTTCTACTCGGCCTGGTTGATTGTTCTCGGCAAGTTGCCGTTCCACAACCATCTGTGTTGCGATGCCCGCGTGATCTGTTCCGGCCTGCCAAAGGGTATCAAACCCGCGCATACGGTGCCATCGAACCAAAATATCTTGCAAAGTATTATTAAACGCATGCCCCATGTGTAAAACGCCAGTCACGTTTGGAGGTGGGATCATAATGCAATAGGTTGAAGCCCCTGGCTTGGCATTTGCACCTGCCTTAAAGCAACCAGAGGCCTCCCATGCTTTATAAAGGCGGTTTTCAGCTTCTACTGCGTTAAACTTATCCATTGCCAAGATCCAATACTCTGAGATTTTGATATCGAATAGCCATTTTTGACGGCAAGGAAAAGGCTCCAAAAGCAGATGGTCCCTGCAAGTGGCGGTTTTGTCTGAAACCAGCCCCAATATTGAAGTGGTATTTCTATATTTTAATTAGTTTTCTTGTTGTAGATGGACTGCGACCAACTGATTGCACCACATGATGGGATCATATGTATCGTGGACAAAAATCTCTTGTACTCGGCTTGCGAAGTGCTCGATCAGTAGCATGTCATAATCTGGATCAAAACTATTTTGATCCAAGCGTTTACAAAATGTCGCGCAATCGCCGATATAGGTATTAGCCTGATCTCTATCACGCTTGTTGGGGTTGTAGCCAACGAGATGTCTCTAATAGGCTATTTAAAGGTCTTCATGTTTTTCTATAACCCATGCATGCATAATGTTCACTTTAAAATAGACGTAAGATTGAGGCGGCATATCCTTCATGATTGTAAGATGTGAAGTAATCTCTAACGTCATGTGATGGCGCCGCGACTACCCAATTGATATCAGCTCCACCATGTTCTGTAACTTTTGCTACCTGTAAGGGATGCTTAAAACCCCTATTCCCTGGACAGTGCAGACCTGTTCGATAATGTTTGCAGGATTAAAGGGAGTATATCTATGCAGAAGTTTGGGAAAAGCCAGTCTGTTGAACGCCAAGAAGATTTTCGATTTTTGACTGGTACTGGCCGTTATGTAGATGATACGGCCCCAAAAAATGCTTTGCACGGATTTGTCTTCCGTTCCATGTATGCACATGGAACCATCTTAAATCTTGATATTGCCTTGGCTTCTGCAGCACAGGGCGTTCGTATAATTGTAACTGCCAAAAGCCTTAATGCAGATGGTATTGCTGGAAAAATGGTTGCTAGCCTTTTAACAAATCAAGATGGATCCAAATCGCCGAATACTGAAAGGTGGCTGCTGGCAAAGGATAAAGTTCGGTTTGTTGGCGAGCCAGTAGCGATGATTTTTGCAGACAGCTTGATACAAGCGCGTGCTGCGGCTGAAATGATTATGTTTGAGGTCGAAGATTTGCCGGTCCATCTTGATATCAAGCCGGGCGGTGAGCAACTTCACTATAATGCACCGGAAAATATTGCTTTTGATTGGGCATTGGGGGACGCTGCTGAAATTGCTGCGATAAATGCTAATGCTACGCATGTCTTGTCTTTTGATGTTTCAGATAACAGGATCATCTGCAACTCGATGGAGCCAAGAGGCTGTTGGGCTGATACGGAGGATGAACGCTTACATCTTTGTGTGAATGGGCAAGGCGTGTGGGCACAAAAATCACAATTATCCAAGATTCTTAATTTACCTGAAAGCGAAATTCGTGTCACCAACCCAGATGTCGGTGGTGGGTTTGGTATGAAGGCAATGACATATCCAGAGTACTTTATTGTGGCCCATGTAGCTCGGGTACTAGGGCGGCCGGTGCGTTGGATGTCTGATAGATCTGAGGCGATGGTGTCGGACAATTCAGGACGAGACCTGGTCTCAACAGCGACTTTGGCCTTCGATGAAGGCTTAAAGATAATCAGCTATCAAGTGCAAACCTTCGCAAACATGGGTGCTTATTCAAGTCAATTTGCCCAACCAATTCAAACTCAGCTTTTCTCTAAAGTACTGACGGGAATTTATGATATTCCAGCAGCCCATTTGCAAGTGACTGGAATTTACACAAATACCACCCAAGTTGATGCCTACCGAGGTGCGGGAAGGCCAGAGGCTATTTATGTGCTTGAACGTGCTGTCGATTATGCTGCGCGGGCCCTAGGCGTTGACCCAATTGAACTACGTCGAAAAAATTTCATTCCAAATGAGAGTTTTCCGTATGATACTGCGACCGGCGTGACCTATGATGTTGGTGATTTCAATAAGGTTCTGGATACCGTTATTGAAAAGTGTGGACTTGATAGCTTTGCTGAACGTCGAGCCCAAAGTAAAACGCAAGGTAGGTTGCGCGGCTTGGGCTTGTGCTGTTATATCGAGAGTATCCTTGGTGACCCAACCGAAACTTCGCGTATATGTTTTAATGAGAATGGATCAGTTGATCTTTATGTTGGGACGCAATCTAATGGGCAAGGTCATGAAACTGTTTATGCTCAGTATTTGGCAGACCAAGTTGGAATACCTTTTAATCTCATCAATGTAATACAGGGTGATAGTGATAAAATACCAACTGGTGGTGGTACTGGTGGATCGCGATCAACGACTGTACAAAACTCAGCAACTCTTGCGCTGGTCGGTGCAACGATTGAACGCTATAGCAGCTTCTTGGCATTGGAAAATGGTGTTGGCACTGCTTCAGTCAGTTTTGATGATGAGGTCTTTCGGATAGATGGCTCAAACGTTGTTTTTTCTATTATGGATGCATCTAATCTGGCGCGTCTAAAAGGTGAGGTGGACTTGTTAGATATCTCGCAAACAGCCACGCTTGATGATCTTAGCTTTCCAAATGGAGCCCACATTGCAGAAGTGGAGATTGATCCAGAAACTGGCCAATCGAACGTAGTACGTTATGTAATTGTGGATGACTTTGGATATCTTCTCAATCCAATGTTGGTTGAAGGCCAGGTCCATGGTGGCGTAACCCAGGGCCTTGGGCAGGCAATGCTTGAGCATGTGGTGTACGATAAAAATGGACAACTATTGAGCGCTAGTTTTATGGACTACGGAATGCCCAGAGCGGGCGATGTTCCAATGTTTGAATTCAACAATATTATAATCCCGTCTACCGCCAATCCTATCGGTATGAAAGGATGTGGCGAGGCTGGAACAATTGGATCGATGGCGGCAGTCTCAAATGCCATGATGGATGCTTTGGCGGGTAGAGGTGTAAAGCAAGCGGACATGCCGTTTACGCCTCAACGTGTTTGGCACATGCTGCAAGCTGCTGGATAATCAGATATGACACCATGGCATTGGGTTTCCAGGCGTTTTTTGCGGGATCGTAAAAGTGATAAAATGCCTGCGCAGGACCTCGTTGATGAGGCTATGACGCATGTTATTATCCTGGATGGAACTATGTCACGGCTAGAGCCTGGTTATCAGTCTCACGCGCGGATGGCTTATGACTTACTTAAAGTCGCAAGTTCGAAGGGAGTTTTACTGCACTATCAACAAGGTCTGCAATTTCAAACTCGTAGCTATGCCTCGGCAATGGCTGTGCTTGCAGGCCGTGGCATTGATTTGCAGATTCAACAGGCCTACGGAGCCTTGGCAAGCCGCTATCGCCCCGGCGATAAAATATTTTTGCTTGGATATTCGCGTGGTGCATATGCTGTAAGGTCGCTGGCTGGCATCATTGACCGTGTTGGTCTTTTAACACGGGAGCATTCGACCCAAAGAAATGTTAATATGGCTTATCGTCTTTATCGAAAGGGTTCTGTTTCCGAGATTGCCCAATGTTTTATTCGTGAGAAGTGTCATCAGTCCACTCAGATTACCGCAATAGGAGTTTGGGATACAGTCAAAGCGCTAGGCATTCGGGTTCCACTAATTTGGCGAATTTTTGAGGGACGACACAAGTTTCATAATGACCAGATTGGGAACAGTGTCAGCAATGGGTTCCAAGCTCTAGCACTCGACGAAACGCGCACGGCGTTTGGACCTGTAATGTGGTCAGCACCTCCCAATTGGACAGGGTCTTTGGAGCAGAAATGGTTTCGAGGCAATCATAGTGACATTGGTGGACAAACTTTTGGTGCAGCGATTTCTAGGCCGTTATCCAATATTCCATTTGTCTGGGTGATGCAGCAGTTACAAAGCTGTGGATTGCTTTTAGCGGAGGAATGGGATTTTAAAATCCCCCAGGATGTCAATGCACCTTCAACCGGAAATTGGCGGGGACTGCAAAAATTCTTTTTAGCTCGGTCGCGTCGTGAAGTCGGACGTTACCCCTCGGAACGCGTTCATAGCTCCGTGCCAAAAAACAGTCTAGGAAGACTTGCTTATCTTCATGATAATGCAAGTGGCTGACCCAGTAGCGTAGATTTTATCATCCTCAAATCCTCTGATTTCGCCAGCAGCAATTCCAGTCGACCGCCCTACATGCTGGATCCACCCTCGGGCTCGCACCTGCATTCCAATTGGAATGCTTCGCACAATATTAATTTTATACTCTAACGTTGTATAAATACTGCCGCGTGGAACTTTTGTCATAACTGCGCACGCCATACAGCTATCGAGTACTGTACCATACCATCCGCCATGTAGGGTGCCCGTAGGATTACAGTGTTCAAATTTAGGAGTACCTGAAAATATGGTTTGACCATCCGAGACATCACTGAGATTAAAATCTAAAATCTTTGAAATTGGTGGGTGCGGCATGGTTCCCAATTTAACTGCTTGCATGAATTCGAGCCCTGACATTGATAGCAGGGTCTCACGATCTGGGAAGCTGGAAGAAGAAGTAACGTCAGTCATAGTTCGGTCCATTTTTTAGAAATATAAATGTGCAATTAAGGTGTCTGGCATATACTCCTTACGCTTGAGTTAGGTTTGACTTACACACCCTGTCAAGATGCGAGGTCGCTAGCCCCTTGGCAAGCGGGATGGTAAGGCTTATGCAGCAACCTCATCTGCAGGAGCATCATAATGGCCCAAAGCGCAAATATGAACGTAATGATAGCCACTGCCCGTAAGGCTGGCCGTTCTTTGGCAAAGGATTTTCGTGAAGTTGAAAACTTGCAAGTGTCCGTGACGGGAGCTGTGGACTTTGTGTCGCGTGCTATCTTGCAAGCTGAGGGAATAATTAAAGAAGAATTAGTGCTCGCGCGTTCTACTTATGGTTTTAAATCTGAGGCATCTGGAAATGTTTTGGGCAAAGATCCAACGCGCCGTTGGATTGTTTGCACACTCGATGGGATAACTAATTTTTTGCATGGGATGCCTCATTACGCAGTTTCAATAGCTTTAGAACATAAAGGCGAAATCGTGTCGGGCGTGGTTTATGATGCAGCTAAAGATGAGTGTTTTTTTGCAGAAAAAGGTCAGGGTGCATGGATGAATGAAACACGTTTACGTGTTTCTGGTCGCCAAGCTTTGATCGAGTGTGTCTTAGCCACAGGTTTACCGTCAGCTGGGCGGAAGGATCTTCCGATGGCACTAAAAGACCTGGCTGAAATATCGCCTGTAAGTGCTGGCATTCGTAGTTGGGGAACCACTTCGCTTGATTTGGCCTATGTCGCCGCTGGCCGGTATGACGGCTTTTGGGAACGGGGCTTGAATTATTGCAGCATTGGCTCCGGTGTTATCATAATCAAAGAGGCCGGTGGTTTTATTGAGCCAATCAATCCAAAAGGAAATATTTTGGATGATGGAGAACTAATTTGTGCGAATGACATGGTTTTCCCAAAGCTTTCAAAACTTATTCGTAAAAGCCTATAATTTAGTTATAATTCTACAAAAGTTAATTTAAAACTTGAAAATACCACACGCTCACGCTTTACCAGCAAGCCAATTAGAATGTTGACCTTTTATAAACTCGTACCATCTATAAAGCTATGAAAGTTTTATTTATCGTTGCTGCAGTATGCGGGGCAATCGGGTTTGCTGAGACTTCTGAGGCAGGCTGTCCTGAAAACATCGCAATCGAAGCTGATTTAGATCGGGCTTACGTCCGGCTGAAATTCTCTAAGTTTGCCAGCGACGCTGAAGTAATAACAGGACAACTTTGGGCCCTGTGGACCCAGGCCCCTGACCAGCAATCGCAAATGTTGCTATCGTCTGGTTTGCTAAATATTAAACGTGGAAATTTAAAATTGGCTGAGCAGGTATTGAGTGAGTTGATTACTTACTGCCCAAACTATGCGGAGGGATATAATCAACGTGCCTTTGCTAGGTATTTGGATTTAAACTTTGAAAAGGCTCTTTTTGATCTGCAAGATGCGCTTGATTTGAGACCGCGTCATTTAGGTGCATTATCGGGTAAAGCTCTAACACACATTGCCCTTGGGCAGGAAGTTCAGGCGCAGATAGTGCTACGAAAAGCACTAGCGTTAAACCCATTCATGCCCGAACGTGAAATGATCAAAGACCTTGGTACTGATTTATAAAAATCTCACTTTACACGCCTGTCGATTTGCCTATGTTCGCCGCAGGCCCGCGTGATGGAATGGTAGACATAGAGGACTTAAAATCCTCAGGCTTAACGG
>JAPKEA010000004.1 GCA_028822275.1 Planktomarina sp.
CACCTCGTTAGGTCAACCTATCAGAGATAAGTTGCACATATCAGAATGTCGTAATTAAAACTCCACGTTCAGATCAGCTATCGCTTTATTATTAGCTTTGGTTATTTCCAGCTAAACTGAACTAAACGCGTTGAAAAGGTTTAGCTGCAAGCCTTCGAAGAATTGAGCACCTGCAACATACCTGTTCAAACCAAAACAAATGTATTTATAGAACGAGAAACACTAATTAAGATACTTTGAAGTAGAGAGCTCGCCTTGACCTAAACTAAACTGATAGAGTTACATCCACCGTGAAAGTTATTTTTTAAAAATAAGATTGGTTGACCTTGTTAAAAAATAGCCATGACTTGAACAACTGCTATCACAACAATAATCGAAGCAAAAACAAGTTTAAGTACGGAAAATGGTATCGCACTAGTACCAGCTCCATAAACAGTTGCCTTCATTTTATCATCCATATCTCGTACGAGGTATTCCATATTCGTCAGTAAACGTATGATTGCGAAGGCCCCAATTAGTGATGGGCCAATTACTGATGCTGCCACAACAGGCTCTTTACCAGTAATATCGGCAAAAACGATTACCGTCATTGTTGTAAGCTGAGCAACCGTAACCAGGCAAACAGATATAAGAAAATAAAAGAAAGTGCTCGTTTGAATTGAGGCTCTAAGGTTCTGATCCATGGTGTTTTTTCCTAAGTGTTTTTTATAAATTAAGATTGTATTTTTTTAAAGTACTTACAAAGCCTAATGCAAGGTAAATTAGTTCTTATAATCGATAAACTCGTTTTTTTGAACTTATCTAGCTTAATCCGTACTTTATACTAAATCCATTGAACGAGCTTTATTTCTAAAATAACCCGCGCAAGAGGGTCAAGAGATTGGGATTGTGAAATCACTTAACAGAAGCTGCTAAAATCTACATTGCATCACTCTATAAGTAGCACCGAATAAAACATACTCATCAGCCATTATTCACCATAACCTCTGCTCTAAATGATGCACATAATCAGTCCATATACCCCCAATTTTAAATATTAAAAACATATGACATACTCGACGCAGTCTTTAAAAGTGTAGTTGACGGGTTGAAAGCTGATGATACTTTTACCGTATACAGCGACGTGTTTGCCAAAAATAAAGACTAATATCGCAAAACTTGGAGTGAAATTACTTAGCACTCGTATCTAGTAATAAATAAATAGGTGAAAACATGACCAAGGCCCTAATTATAAAAGACATGAAATTATACTCAAAGGCAGCAAGTATAATTGCGGACTTGTCAGACTTGGGCTTTGAGCAGGGATCCCCTTTAGATTTTAACGAAGTGTGCAAAATAGATCAGCTCCATTATCATGGCGTCGCAAGCGTTCAACTTGCAATAGATGCCCTCACTATAGAGAAAAGTGCCAATGTATTAGAAATTGGCGCAGGTTGGGGTGGGCCATCAAGATTTATAGCTGGTAAAACAAATGCTCAGGTAACCGCTATAGAGTTACAAAAAGACTTTAATGAAGTCGCAGAAATCCTTACCGTAAGGTGTGGACTAGATACACTCGTGACCCACCGACAAATTGACTTTTTGCAAGCAGAGTTTCAGGATCTTAAATTTGATCACATTGTGAGTTGGTTGGCGTTATTTCACATTCCAAAAAGAGAATTCTTTACAAAGAAAATACATGAGCTTCTCTCACCAGGTGGAACAATTTTTATTGAGGACTTAATGCAGGGAAGTGCTTACAAATGCGCAGATGTACAACTATTAAACAAAGAATTATTTGCAAATTCGCTTGTTGACGAAAACAATTATTTGCAAGGCTTGCGAGCTGCAGGCTTTGAAATTATTTCAGCAGAAAATATGACTTCAGATTGGTTTACCTTTACTTCAGAGCGATTGAATCTTTTTCTAAAAACCCACAAAAAATTCACCAAGTTGCATGGAGAAAAAGCATTTCAAGATAAAAGACACTTTTATAGTAAGATGGTTGAGTTTTTTTCTGACTCATCAATTTCTGGTATTCGTGTAATTGCTAAAAAATTAGATTAAAAAAAGATAATATCGTTGTCAGACCCTGATTTTAACCTTGTAAGCGGCAGGGGTAATGTATCATTTCGGGGAATGAAGCTCACTGGTCCCTTTTTTTTCATTCTAACTACCTTGATGATTGACGCCATTGGAATTGGAATCGTATTTCCAATCATGCCTGACTTAATGGACCGTGTGGGTGCTGGAAGCGCGGCAGAGGGGGCATTATGGGGTGGCATTATGATGTCTGCCTATGCAGCAGCAATGTTTATTTTTGGCCCTATTGTTGGTAGTCTTTCAGACACCTACGGGCGGAGACCTATCTTGATTGCTGCGTTGGCCACTTTGGCTGTTGATTATTTGATTATGGCAATGGCGGAGACCTATTGGGTGCTACTTACAGGTCGCGTGATTGCGGGAATGGCTGGTGCCACATATATCACGGCAACAGCTTATATCTCTGACATAACCAGGCCCGAGGAACGGGGTCCCGCCTTTGGTATGATTGGTGCTGCCTTCGGCATAGGTTTTGTTTTTGGACCAGCAATTGGAGGTATCTCATCAGGCTGGCATGTCACAGCGCCCTTCTGGATTGCAGCAGCGCTTTCAATACTCAATATGGTTTTTGGGTTCTTTATCTTGCCAGAATCTCTGAAAGAAGAAAATAGGCGACCATTTGGCAAAAGGAACCTGAATCCCTTTGCTACTATCTTTCGAGCCTTTTTCATCCCAGGGCTTGCAATACCCCTGATCTGTATATTTGTTTTTGAGTTTGCAAATATGGTTTATCCAAGCCTTTGGGCTTTTTGGGGACGTGAGGTATTTGGTTGGAACGGGTTTACCATTGGGGTAACCCTTTCAGCCTATGGAATTCTGATCGCATTGGTGCAGGCTGGACTAATGCCACAAATAACTAAGCGAATTGGTGATTACAAAACCCTAATTATTGCTAGCATTGCGGCTGTGATTGGGCTTGTAGGCTTTGGGTTTTCCAACGCAGCATGGGCCGTCGCCATTGTTTTGCCTATTGCCGCCCTCTCAGACATGGCCCCCCCTTTGTTGACAGCCTTTGCCGCCAACAGCGTAGGCGATGATCAGCAAGGCCTAGTCCAGGGGGTGATTGCGTCTCTTTCATCCGTTGCAGCAGTCGCAGCACCACTCATTCTTACTGGTGTATTCGAGCGGTTTGTAAATGACGAAGGTTTGTATTTTCCAGGTGCGCCATTTCTTATCGCAGCTTTGTTAACAATAATGATTATCCCACTAATGAAACGTTTAGATCCTCGAAAGTAATCATTAAGACTTTGCCAAACTTTTATAAAAAATGGGTGAGTAAATATTTAAAATATAAATTTATAAGTGCACAGTGGTTCAAGTTAAAATTTCCATCCCCACAATGTTTAGTAATAGCCTATGCCTCACCAGTTGGTATTGATCAATAAAACTAACTTGAAGCCAATAGTACAACTTTGTAGCCTGAAATAATGGGCTATACACGAAGTGTAACTAACCTATCGCGTTTGTCATCAAAGCGTTATTAAAATGATCAAGGACCAGCCTAAATCTGTGGCTTCCTAAATTCGAACATCTATAAATAATTTTAAACAACATTCGTAAAGGTCCAAGCATGCACAGTACAAAAGTCATCCACACAGTTTCTTGTCATGCAGAAGGAGAAGTTGGGGACGTGATTGTCGGTGGGGTATCCCCGCCACCTGGAGAAACCATTTGGGAGCAGCGTAAGTGGATTTCTGAGGACAACGTTCTACGAAACTTTATGTTAAATGAACCAAGGGGCGGGGTATTTCGCCATGTAAACTTGCTAGTTCCGCCTAAACACCAAGACGCTCAGGCTGCTTGGATTATTATGGAGCCCGAAGATACTCCACCAATGTCAGGGTCAAACTCTATATGCGTGGCTACAGTTTTGCTTGATACCGGTATCATCCCAATGCAAGAGCCCATTACAGATTTTATTCTTGAGGCCCCCGGGGGCCTTGTGCGGGTGCGCGCCCATTGTGTAAACGGCAAAGCTGAGCGTATTGAAATCGAAAACCTGCCCTCCTTTGTAAGCATGATAGGCGTACCACTTGAAATCGATGGATATGGTACAATCATGGTTGATACTGCGTTTGGCGGCGATAGTTTTGTCGTTGTTGACCCCACCTCACTTGGTCTCCACCTAGACGTAGATGAAGCCAAAAATTTGGCTGAACTTGGCGTGAAGATCACAAATGCCGCAAACGAGCAGCTAACGTTCCGCCATCCGCTACAACCCGAATGGTGTCATCACTCTTTCTGCCTGTTTGCTGGTGCACTTGAACGCAGATCAGACGGCTTAAGATCAAAGTCGATCGTTTCCATTCAACCAGGAAAGCTAGACCGATCACCAACAGGAACAGCAGTCTCTGCTCGCATGGCACTACTTCATGCAACTGGCGAAATGAAGGTTGGTGAGAGCTTAACAGGTGTCTCAATAATTGGATCTGAATTTCATGGCAAAATATTGGGTGAAACAAAAGTTGGTGCAATCGAAGCAATTCGTCCACAAATAAGCGGGCGTGGTTGGGTTACTGGGACACACCAACACATGTTAGATCCAAACGATCCATGGCCGGAAGGTTATCGCATTGGGGACACATGGCCACGATATAAAAAGAGTATAATTTGAAATAAAAGGCGCATCCTACCCTGGTAACGCCAAACAAAATTAGATCTACGCTTGGGTCGCTAACTTTCAATATCACTTTTTTAGCTGCACGGGCAGATAGAACAGTTAATAGCGTTTTATCTTAAGTTAAAATCACGACAGTCTTATACAAGAAACCACTATATAATCCAGAATTAGGCTTAAAACTTGCCAAGTGAACAAAACGAGCTGAGCCTGCGTTAAAACTCAACAGAAGTATGGATGACAGGTGATAAACACTTGTTGCGCGACAGTGAGTGCTCGCTGTCTTTTGGTATGGACAGTACATTGGGCCACGGTGTTTTTTGTGCTAAAAGTCTAATAGCATTAATGTTGACGGACACTTAAAAGTGTGACAAAGATTCCCAAGATTAGTTCCAAAATAATGAACGCACCACCAAAAATTTTGTGTAACTTACTAAAAAATATCAATAAAAATAACTCTGAAAAAAATAAACACAGGCTTGAGAATTTTGTTATTGAGCCTGATTACTTTCAAAACGGAGGGAATCAATATGCTCAGTGCAGCATTTTATGAACGCATCATTGGTGCCATAGGCGAAGAAAACTTAAGCGGTTTGTCAGCCAGCCAGGAAGCTACTTTAATAAAAAAATATAAGGCATTGCTTAATAAAAAGGGAGGAGATTTAGACGAAATCACTTACGATGATCTCTTCGAGGTTTGGGCGCAGGTCAAATAACCAGATAGTCCAAAAAAGCTAAAAGGTGAAAATGCATATAGGCAAGTTGGGAGGCTCCCAAAGCTGACTGTGGTTTCTGAACTCCAAACGCTTATGAGTAGTAATATTATCCGTGGTAGGGATTTCACTTCAAGTTACGTTGGAAGAATTTTTTTCATTACATTGCTGACTAGCCCAATTTTATTCCTAACCATATTTAAGTCACCTCTCAGACATTATTTAGTACATTAAATCATCAGTTTAAAAATTTAAATATTAATTAGTATTTCTAAGTTGTGGAAATAACTTACGTCATGCAAAAGCATGTTTTATGCAGAGCCACCTTTTAAAAACGTTCACTATAAATTTTGACCTAGACGAAGATCGCATTCGATTGGACTGCAGTCTGGTGGTTAAAAACCAAGCCCAGATATATTTTACAAATAAACTGAGCAAAATCTTCATAAATGAATTAGTTAATCAGATTAATAAAATTACTCATGTAAAAGGTTCACATGACATTGTTCATGACTTTGCAGTTGGCTCGAGAGACGCTCAAGAACCAGTCGTTATCACCTCAAAAAATACAAAAAAATGGCTAACAAAAAGTATAGATTTCGTTAGATTAGAGGAAGTTACCAGAATTATATTCAAAGACAATGAAACTAATGCGCTACACTTAGAAGGGGATGAAACCTTATTAAGGAATATTTTAGATATATTTTATCTGACTTTTAGAACCGCCAGCTGGAATACTGATATTTTCCCAAGTTGGGTCTATGATGTTGGCACTAAAAACAGCAAATCAATCGTGATCCATTAATTTTGTTATTAATTAGCGTCTAACCACTTCCGTATTACCAGCGTTGCCAAACATTTATCACAGACACCTTCACGCAGGTGCTTAATCTCTAATGGCTTTTGGCACGATGAACAGTGTTGAAGTCTAGGGCTCACGCTTATCCTCCTAGCAAAATTTCATTAGCCAACTTACTGTTAGTATAAACCACAATAAAAAAATTCAAACCATTCTGTAATTCGATTATTTTGCTCGATCCAAAATGTATGAAACTTGACTCCATTCGTAAACATGACAGTTTAAAGTCGTACTAACACGGAGTCTCATTGTGAATTTCCCTAAAGCTTCCATTAAGCTCGGATTGGCTTTTGCTGTATTGGCATTCTCAGCTCTTGCTCAAGGCACCTTTCAACCCATCCAGTTGGCAGGTACAGTCTTGGCCTACAATAAGACTGGATTATCTTATGGCGCTCGTGGCTGTATCAAGGGCTTTTCTCAAACTGCGGCTAAGACAGGGTTTGCAGCTAAGGGTGAAGTTTTGGTCGAGCTCAACGACCAAGCAGCAGCTTTAGTCGTCAAAACAGCTAAAGCGCGAGTCAGCGATCTTGAAGCCGCCGTAGCGGAACGCGACTTTGCAATAACAGCTGCGACCGCAGACATCGCCCGGATCAAAGAAGAGATGGATTTTGTGGGCCGTGAGTTCGATCGCACACAAGTATTATTCAAGCGTGGACTAGTCAATGAGACGACTTTAGAGACTATTGAACGGCGCAAGCTTGATGCGACCTTCACAGTTGAACGTTCAGAGGAAACACTCAAAAGGGCCCAATCTGCAAAAGTGCGCGCAATCATTGCTTTAGATATTGGAAAATTGGATGTCCAAGCTCGTGAATTGGATCTAGAAGATTTGACTATACGCGCTCCCTTTGGCGGTGTGTTATTAAACTTCAAACCCAATATTGGTGAATGCGTATCCCAAGGAGAGCTTGCAGCGCAAATCTATGCATCAGACGAGAAAAGTGTTGAAACATTTGTGTTCATGGATCGACTTTTGGACGCAGAATCTGTTGGAGTAATAGTAGGTAATCCTGTGAATGTGATCCGAAGCAACGGTAGTGCCTGCCAGGGTGTATTTTCATTGGTTGGGACAGAGGCGAATTTGGAAACACAAAACGTAAAAATTACGATCGATCTGGATGCAACTTGTGCTCCAACAATGTTCCTAAACGAAGCAGTTGAAATCGAAACTTTATCTAAAGACAGGTAAGACAGGTAAGACAGGTAAGACAGACACTTTTAAAAATAGAGGTATTGTCGATCTAAAATTATTGGATCATCGCCCTTGAAGAACGATCTATCTTTTAGTGCAATCTTCTTTACTTAAGGCGCTACCTTGCTGAGCCTGCAAGTCAACTCCCGCTTCAGATGGTAAAGCTTTTTTAAAATTAGTGGGTATTATTTGTTTTTATACCAGCAGGTCAAGATTTAATGGCCCCTAAAGCGCAGCATATCCTCACCTCAATTTGAGTTTAAATATGCCAGGCACACCTACGATTTTATCACAAAAAAATGAACGAGTAACACACTATCACGATCGCAATCGCAATCGCAATCGATTAAATATAAATCATCTTCCAAGCACTGCCTTTTCCACGGTGGAATCCCAGCCGAGGAACCATTTTCCTTGATATTGGATTACCGGGCGAGCCATGAGCTTAGGACGTGCAGAAATTTGAGCTTCAGATTCAGAATTTTTTAACCAATCATTTAGACTACGGTAGTCATTGGTCGTGCGGTCAACCAAGCGATCACCAAATTCATTAAGTAATTCATTCAATTCCGACTCACTCAAGGGATCAGAACGAACATCACGAAACTCAATTTCTATACCTTCAGCCTCAAGCGTTTTGCACGCTCTTTGACAGACAACACAGGTGCTTAATCCATAAACCTTCATCCCACCGTCTCCTCAAATACAACCGTTTCTGGGCTCAATTGGCCGCAATTCTCCGCTTTGTTAGGCATTTAATCTATCGCAAGTTCGGTAACTTCTCGTCTGAATGGGAGCGCATCCCCAATGTCGTCGCCGTCCAATTCTCGAGCATAGCGGTGGCCCGCATATGTCGCCCAAGCGATTGGGCCAGGTGCATTTGCATCCCCAATCAGCTTGACCGTTTTAATACCAGCATCAGCCCATTCTCCCTCACGCACTTTAAGATCATTGTAGACCCTGTTGTTTTCCAGCTTGGACGTCACCAACACGACAGCATCACATCCAATAGGCTGGGCTAGATCAGTAAATACACAGTTGGTCTCAATGTAATCTTTACCGATAGCTGTCACACCACGGTTAAGCTCAATTTTAACACCCATTTGTGCTAAACGGCGGTGTATCTCATGTTGCTCCAAGGTGTTTAGTGTCCACTCACTGACATAGGCCGCCGGGGTGACCAATGTCACACTGCATCCTTTTTGAATCAAAAGTTCGGCAATAACGCCACCCATGTAATAGTGATCATCATCAAAAATGACGATATGGCCAGTCGGATTGACCTCTCCCATTAAATCATCAGGCGTATAAATTTTCATCGCATCATCAGTTGGGAAAGGTACTACATGCTGCCGGGATACACCGTCGCGCCGCCATGAAGCACCCGTCGCAATACAAATATTTTCAAACCCAAATTCAAGAATACTTTCTGCATCCAACGCACTTTCAAAATAACTTTCAACATTTGCCTTTTGGCTGATCTGATACTCTC
This sequence comes from Planktomarina sp., assembly GCA_028822275.1. Lineage (GTDB taxonomy): Bacteria > Pseudomonadota > Alphaproteobacteria > Rhodobacterales > Rhodobacteraceae > Planktomarina. The sequence continues at coordinate 8,956 of JAPKEA010000004.1, forward strand.
TGTAGTCGGCAACCCGTCCCCAAGCACTTAGGCCTGGAAGATGGCGTTCACGGGCCACGCGACCGCCTAATACCCTGCTGGCCTCAGCCAGAGCCACTTCATATCCACGTTCGGCCAATGCTCGTGTAGCCTCAAGCCCTGCTGGGCCTGCACCAATCACCAATGCATTGCTACTCACACCCTTGGCGTTCATCCGCTCTGGATGCCAACCTTTACGCCACTCCTCCATAAAAGTAGGGTTTTGAGTACAACGGCTGATCGACATAGTCATATCACCTGTGACACAAATATTGCATCCAATACACTCACGTATATCTTCAATGCGGCCTTCATCAATTTTATTTGGTAAAAAGGGATCAGCGATTGAAGGGCGTGCACAGCCGATAAAATCAAGTGTTCCACTGTTTATCATTTTTACCATAACGTCTGGACTAGTGAAGCGACCTACCCCAACAATAGGTCGGTCTGTGAGCTCATGTATCCCCTTAACCAAATCATGCTGTGCCGCCTCTTCCTTGAAGCGCGATGGGCCAGAGCAGTCTTCCCAAGTGCCTTGTGCCAAATCCCACAGGTCAGGTAAATTTTGGTTCATCTCTACAAATTCACGCACTTCAGCGTTAGAGAACCCCAAATCTCCAATGGTTTCATCCAAGGAAACTCTCAGAGTGATACCCATAGTATCGCCAATGGCATCTCGCATGTCCGATACAACTTCATTCACAAAACGTGCTCGGTTTTCGAGGCTACCGCCGTATTCATCAGTCCGGTGATTTGTTGCTCGACTCAGGAAATGCTGGAAGATCCCAAAACCATGGGCACCATACAAACAGATCAAATCAAACCCTGCCTCCTTGGAGCGCTTTGCTGCGTTCACAAACCAACGACGCAAGTCTCGTATATCCTTTTTATCGAGGGCACGAGCCTGCACGGGATCATTGGTGAAAGTTCGAATAGGCTGCGCTGAGACCGCCAATGGGACCTCTTTAGTATACAGATTGGGACCATTTACACCGGAATAGGCTAATTGAATACCAGCCAATGCCCCATGTTCCTTCATAGTCTCAGACATTTTTCGTAACATTGGGATATCTTTATCTTCCCAAAGACGCAGTTCGATAAATGGAGTGATTTCAGAGGTGTGATGCATTTCACATTGTTCAGTGAAAATTACGCCCCACCCACCTTCGGCTTTTGATCCACGCATCGCAGCTGCAGCAGATGGGTCGCGGTAACCCCCTCCGTTGCAATGAGGCACTTGATAAAAACGGTTTTTGGCCATAACGGGACCAATTTTCATCGGCTCAAAAAGAATATCGTAACGAGGATCACGCACAGTATTTACTCCTATTTACTTCTCGCTGTTAGCGGATCATGCCAGACTAATGGGGTAGGCTAAAGTAACGGTTCTAAAATCATGACTTAGGCTATGCTTAACTTTTCTGTAGCAACTGGAAGGCCTGGGTAACCCCAATTCGAAAGGGTTTCAGTCGCATTATTTATAAAGGCATCAACGGATAAAATGCTTCGCGCGCCCTTGGTTAAAACGAAGCCCAAGCGCATCGGACGTTGGGTGCCTTCAAGCGGAATATAGCATAATTCTTGCCCATCTGGTGATAGATCCGAGTGCGGCCGAATATTAGCAACAGAGAACCCAAATCCATTAGCCACAAGAGAACGCATGACAGCCATATCCCGCGTTCGTTCAACAATATTGGGTGTGCAGCCAACCCGTTCAAATACACTCATAAAATAAGTACGGCTCATGGGTAGATCAAGCAAAACCATGGGAAATTCTACCAGATTTTCAACAGAAACGGTCTCACATTGCGCCAAAGGATGATCTACTGCAAATACGGCATAAAGAGGTAATGAACGCAGCGGTATGAATTCTAAATCAGGCGGAATCTCCAAGTCATAAGTCAGCGCAATATCAATATCAGCATGGCGCATTTTCTCGATAAGAGTTTGCTGATCACACTCGATTTGCGACACCTGGACATCCGCATATTGGGCGTGAAACTTGCGCCGGATAGCTGGGAGCAACACTTGTGCAAAAGTCAAAAGGCACCCAATACTTAGAGGACCTTGAACGTTGCCAGATATCGCTCCCGCAAGGCGGTTCAAACTATCAGCTTCAGCCAGAACTTTTCGTGCCTGTTCCATAAATTGCTTGCCCGGCTGTGTAAGGCTTAGTCCATGTGCATGTTTTCGTACAAATAAGGGCAGTCCAAATTCTTCTTCAAGTTGCGAAATCGCAGCGGAAATTGAGGGTGATGACACATTGACCTGCATACTCGCCTGCGCAATTGAGCCGTTTTCGCCAACGCTGACGAAGTATTCCAATTGCCTTAGGGTAAAACGTAAAGTCATTATCGATTTATGCTCTGTCCCACTAAAACTTCAAGCCTCTATTACGGCATACCTTCTGTGTCATTTGTTTCGTTTACACGCATCTTTAAAAGACTTTTTTGTGGCGAGCACTAATATCCATTTATTTAACTCAAAGAGTACTTGATCCAAGTCGTTTTTAGCGCTGTGTATTTGTCAAAACTATGTAACGATAAATCACGGCCAAAACCAGATTGTTTCATCCCACCGAATGGCGTTTGCGCGCTGAGTGCGTCAACCGTATTCACGGAAACAGTTCCCGCCATCAATCGATCAGATACCCGCAAGGCACGGCTCAAATTGGCAGTCCAAACAGACGCAGCAAGGCCATAGATACTATCATTTGCCATACTGACGGCTTCTACTTCAGTGTCAAAAGGTATAACTGACAAAACCGGCCCAAAAATTTCATCACGCGCGAGGGGATCATCATGGCTCACATTGTCAAAGATCGTTGGCTGAACAAAGCACCCTTTGCCATCGACCTTCACCTGCGCACCCCCTGTTACAAGATTGGCAGTTTGCTTACCCGCCTCAACAAAACACATAATACTCTCTGTTTGTTTTCTATCCACAATAGCGCCCATTTTGGACGCCGGATCTAACGGATTACCCGGTTGCATTGCTTGCGCCCGCTCAATGAGTTTTTCTACAAATTGATCTTTGACCGACCGCTCAACATAAAGTCGAGAATTTGCAGAGCAAACTTCTCCTTGGTTAAAGAAAATTCCCAACGCTGCCATGTCAGCTGCGGCATCAAAATTTTCACAATCAGCAAAAACAAGATTTGGGCTTTTGCCACCAGTTTCGGGCCAGATTTGTTTCAAGTTAGATTGTCCAGAATATTCCATGAATTTCTTACCAATCGCTGTTGATCCAGTGAAGGCAACACAATCAACATCCATATGTAAGCCTAGGGCCCGGCCCGCTGTATGGCCGTAACCAGGCACAACGTTGAAAACACCGTCTGGAAGGCCAGCCTCACTCGCAAGTTCCGCAAGACGGAGAGCTGACAAAGGGGACTGTTCTGCCGGTTTCAAAACAACTGAATTCCCCGCAGCCAAAGCAGCGGCAACCTTCCATGTGGCCATATCCAGCGGAAAGTTCCAAGGGGTCACTGCCCCGATCACACCCAATGGCACTCGAGCAATGATTGCCAAATCTCCTGGACCGTTTGGCGCTACTTCATCATAAATTTTGTCAATCGCCTCAGCGTACCACTGAAAGAAATGCGCGGATCCCGGCGCATCAATAGTTGCCGCATCCATGACTAATTTTCCCATATCAAGACTATCCAGCAAAGCAAACTCTTCTAGGTTTTCACGAATAAGTTCAGCTAGTTTCAGGAGAATCACTTTGCGCTCTGCCGGCGCCGCACGTGACCAACTACCAACTTCAAATACTGTTCTTGCAGCATGTACGGCACGGTCCACATCTTCCATATCGCAGGACGCTACATTTGCCAAAAGACCATCGGTTGCTGGATTTATAGATTGGAATACCTCACCAGAGGCGGCATCCACAAACTTGCCTCCAATAAAAGCTTTGTTCCGCAATCTTAGGCCAGAAGCGCGTTCGGTCCAATCAGCTTTTGTATAATCTAGCACTTTGGTACTCCTTTTTTATGTTCCAGATTTCATTCGTCCCCAGGAACTCCATAGGATGGTGCATCTCGCGGATCGATAGCACGTTGGACGTAAGCGTCCATTTGAGGTTTGTAGACATTCCATGCTGCAGCTACGGTTTCAATTGGGCAATCATCTGTCCAATCACAACGTAGTTCTGCCACAGGCCACGCCAATTTATCCACCATTAGCATCCCTGCAGAATGCAAGGGTCCAGCCTCTCCACCTGCGGCCAATCCCGCGCGCATCGCAACAATTAGGCGATCTCCAAGATGGCCAGAGCTTTCAAGAAATCCATTTACAATAGCCCGTGGAACAAGGTCATTCGCCAGCATGTTACCTCCAGAGGCTACGTCCATACCTTGAGCCTGCGTCCAAATTCCAAGTGAATTAGGACCAGAGTGGATCGCGGTTGCACCCTCTACGTCAACAGCCAAGACCTGACGGTATTCAATGAACTTTCCTTGCGCTTTGATGTATTCAATTGCTTCAGCTGACCCCATCCCACTTTGCATCAAATCGAGCGCCAATGGGCCCAAAGTAGGGTCAGTTACATTTTGCGACGCAACTGCGCCAACCCCTGCACGCGCGAAGGCACAACGTGCCGCGACCGCAGGTGACGATGACGATATAGCTAAGCCAAACATGCCGGTCTCGGCACAACGAGCTACCAGTGAAAAAGTCATTCCGGGATCACCGCAGTACCATCAATCTCAACAAGCCATTCTGGTCGAGCCAAGGCTTGCACGACGAGACCCGTAGAAACAGGGTGCACACCTTTGATGTACTCGCCCATTGTTCGATACACGGCCTCACGATGGCGTACATCAGTTATGTAGACTACTACTTTGACCAAATGTTCCATTGACCCGCCAGCCTCTTCAATTAGCTGACGAATGTTTTGCATCACTTTATGTGTCTGCTCAACGGGATCATGGCTCATAATATTTTGAGCATCATCAAGGTTCTGCGGACATTGACCACGCAGCCAAACTGTCTTGCCGCCTTGGGTCACAACGGCCTGGCAAAGATCATTATCTAGGCTTTGCTCTGGGTAAGTTTTTGCAGTGTTAAATTTTCGAATTCGAATGTGCTCCATTCTGGCTCCTTAATTAGCTTTGAGATCCTATTTATGGATTACTCTGCGCCGGCACTAACAACCGCCGCCTCACCGTTATAATCTGCATAAGCGCGTTGGATAGCAATTTGATCAGCGACGAATTTGGCGTCATGCCAAACACCCCATAGAAAAGTTGAACCGCGGCGCGATTGCCATGGAAGACCTAAAAAATATAAACCAGGCTCTTTAGAAACACCCCGTTGATGAATTGGAGCGCCTTTCTCATCAAATGCATCAACTTTAAGCCAGCTAAAATCCTGCTTATAGCCCGTTGCCCAGATAATAGTTGTGACATTCTCGTCAGCAAGATTCAAACTACGCAAAGGATTACTCAGGCTTGAGGGTTCAGGCCAAGCCTTGCGTGCTTCAGGCTCTAAGGGCAAATCAAGCCCACTCGCTAAAACATAGGCATCAGCGGCATCCAACATGTCTGCATAGTTTTTATCGCCAGCAGCAATATTCATGCTGGCATCATCAGCAAAAGAAAGGGTTCCATCTAAAAAGCTCTCCGTGCGACCAACCAGCATCACACCCTCACTGGCCAAACGCCGAAAATCCATCGTACTGCCACCATATGCTCCACTTACAGAAATGGTGACGTGTTCAGTTCCCGGTTTTTGCGCCGCTAAATCCCAAAGGCCTAAAACACCTAACCACCAAACAAAATCACGATTGCGATACCTGCGAGGTGGGCGGTCATGTGGACCAACTGAAAGAACTACCTTGCGGCCTGCCCTATTTAATTCATCGGCAATTTGCGCTCCTGACGAGCCAGCACCCACAACCATGACTGCCCCTTCAGGCAGTTGTTTTGGGTTACGGTATTGGGCAGAATGTATCTGTTTAATACCGAGTTTCTCAGGTACTATCGACGGAATAATAGGTTGCTGAAATGCCCCCGTAGCCGATACGATCCGCCTTGCTTCGATCACACCTTGAGTTGTCTCAACGTGAAAGCCGGCGCGTTCAATAAAGGGTCGAGCGCTTAAAACTTCTACGCCCGAACGTACAGTCGCATTCACCATTTCGGCATATTCTTCAATATACGCTACAACACGCTCTTTACCTACAAATTCATCCGGCGCGTTGCCCTTAAATTCTAGGTTCGGAAAACGGTCATGCCAGACAGGACCATTTGTCATCAAAGCATCCCAACGGGATGTCCGCCAAGCCTCAGCAATTCGACTTTTTTCCAACACCAAATATGGAATACCTTGCTTGCCCAGGTGCTCACTTAAAGCGATCCCCGCCTGCCCAGCGCCTACTATCAGGGTATCTATTATTTCAACTGACATTTTGAGGTCCCAATTACTGAGTATAGCTAGTCAGATTTACCACCACACCACGATTTCTACTAACTATCCCTATTTTTGAGTGAATATAAAAGAATAGAATTCGTCACCTTTGCTTAGGTAATAGCTAATTGTCATAAAAATGACCAAGTTTTCGCCTAAGTCGGAATTCGCAAAATACGATTTTTTTTTGTGTAATCCAGAGCATAACCTCATCCCAACATGTGATGATCGTTATCTATAATCTACAGCCTTTAAGATGAGGTGACAGATTGTAATGTGATCGCTAGGCTTAGAACGGATAGGGGATTCAAAGAATGAAGGACCAAACGGACATTGCCGTCGAAGTACAAACCGCTGTAAAGCGTTATGGCAACTTTACGGCCTTGCACCGAATATCCCTCAGCATCCGTGATAATGAATTTTTCACATTGCTTGGGCCATCTGGCTGCGGCAAAACCACCCTTCTTCGGTTGATTGCTGGATTTGAAGATGTGTCTGAGGGTCAAATCTATTTGTTTGGAAATGAAATCGATACGCTTCCACCCCACAAACGCCCTGTGAATACAGTCTTTCAGAATTACGCCTTATTCCCTCACATGTCAGTTTTACAAAATGTTGCGTTTGGTCTTGAGATGCAAGGAAAATCATTGAGTAACGCGCGGAAACGTGCCGGAGAAATGCTTGAATTGGTCCAACTATCTCAGTACGCAAATCGAAAGCCTGCACAAATGTCAGGCGGGCAGCAACAGAGGGTTGCCCTAGCCCGTGCCCTTGCCCCACAGCCAAAAGTATTGCTGCTGGATGAACCTTTGTCAGCTCTTGATCTAAAGCTGCGAAAAGCCATGCAGCTGGAACTTAAGCACATTCAGCGTGAGACTGGGATTACTTTCATCTTTGTCACCCATGACCAAGAAGAGGCGCTCACAATGTCTGATCGAATTGCAGTCATGTCGAATGGAGCACTACAACAACTCGGAACCCCCAGGGATATTTACGAACAACCCCACAATATGTTTGTAGCCGATTTCATCGGTGATACTAATCTGCTTGAGGTTACTATTGAGGCGATCTCAGACGGGGATGCTAAGTGCCGTGTCGATGATAGTCACACGTTAATATGCCCCGCAGTTGAAACTGTTGCAGTGGGCGCGCGCCTTCACCTATCCATCCGGCCTGAGCGACTGTTTTTGACAGAGGAGGCAAGCGCGAACCAGAGCTTTAAGGGAACAGTCGTCGACAATATATTTATTGGGACAGATATCACAACAATCATAAAACTGGAAACCGGATCTCAAATAATGGTGCGAACATCAAACTCCGACAGGGGCAGCAAGCGCATCATCGACGTAGGGCATGATGCTTTCGTCAATATGGAATTAGGCGCCGCACGTCTACTGGCCGACTAATGGCGAATGGCGACAGCAACTTAGGTGGATCATCCGCTACTGACGTCTATAGTAAAGCTCGCCATTGGTTATTGATGCCGTCTTGGGCAGTCCTGGGAACTTTTGTACTTGCACCTGTTTGCGTCATGTTAATCTATTCCTTCTTAACAAAAGAATTTCGTGGTGGCGTCATTTGGGATTTTTCCCTTGCCGCTTATGACCAGTTCTTTTTTGACCGAGGGCTGTTCGGCGATGGTGACCCAACATTACAATGGACCTATATAACAATATTCTGGCGTTCTATTTGGCAAGCAGGTTTAGCAACAATACTAGCATTACTAATTGGGTTTCCAACGGCTTATTATATAGCAACCCGACCCGAAAATACGCGCGCTCTATGGATCTTTTTGATCACCATCCCCTACTGGGTGAATCTACTCATTCGAACCGTTTCGATGAAATTTCTGTTACGTGACGAAGGCCCTCTCAATGATTTACTCATAAGCACCGGCCTTATTGATGACCCCCTGCGTATTATCAATACGAACTTGGCAGTACAGTTAGGGTTATTTTATAGCTATCTACCTTTCATGGTTTTACCGATCTATGCCTCTGTTGAGCGGTATAATTTCACTATGTCAGAAGCTGCGGCAGACCTTTATGCTTCGAAATGGAATACGTTGCGCCGTATTGTTCTACCTGCCGTGAAACCGGGTGTCGTTGCGGGGTGCATTTTGGTATTTGTACCGAGCTTAGGAGCCTTTCTTGCACCTGATCTTCTAGGTGGTGCAAAAAACTTTATGATCGGTTCCTTAATTGAGGAACAGTTCAAAGGAAACGCAGGAAACTGGCCCTTTGGCGCTGCCGCTTCGATGATACTATTGACCTTGGTCATGACAGTCTTGCTTATCCTAGCGCGACCACAACGCAGCGCGGGGGCAAAAACATGAGCCCCACCACAGACGTGAAGACTTATTCAGGTTTCAGACTGGCAACAATTTTTTGTATGGTGATACTCTATGCACCACTTATAGTAGTAACTATCTATTCATTTAACGCATCAAACTCTATCACTGTTTGGAAAGGCCTGTCGTTCCGATGGTATGTGGACGTATTTATTGGCCCCGAAAGTACTAAGTTCAAACAAGCAGCTTTAAATTCATTTTCTATCGCTTTCATTGCAGGCACTTTGGCCACATGCATTGCCACAGCGGCTGCAACAGCAATAGTACGAGGCGGTCGATACCGACTGCGGGCTCCCTCCTTAGGCCTTATAACACTCCCAATCATGGTCCCTGAGATCGTGCTTGCTGTGGCAACATTAATCTTTTTTAATTCTATTGGATTTACGCGCGGCTATCTTACGATTCTCATTGCACACACTGCATTTTGTATTCCCTTTGCGTACTTGCCTATTCAAGCGCGGATGCAAGGGATCGAGGACAGTTTTGAGCATGCGGCTATGGATTTATATGCCACTAGGTCGCAAGCGTTCCGACGTATACTTTTTCCACTGATGTTGCCTGGCATCATCTCAGGCTTCTTGCTGGCCTTTATTGTCAGCCTCGATGATTTCATCATCACCAACTTTGTTAAAGGGGCAGGTATTGAAACCCTCCCAACAGCAATCTTTGGCTCGGTGAAACAAGGGCTTAAGCCCAATATCATGGCGATCTCTACGATGCTTCTATGCCTCTCGATCGTGATGGTGACAATTTCCTACTTCATATCGAAGTGGGATAAAACAAAGTAAAAACAAGGAGTTATATAAATGAAACTTATGACAAAAACTGCTATGGCCTTAGCCTTGATAGCGAATTCTGCTGCTGCGAATGGCGAACTCGTAATCTATCACTGGTTTGAGTATATGCCCGCAGAGTTGCTTGAAAAGTTCACAGCTGAAACAGGAATATCAGTCACCATGGATACGTTCGACTCGAACGAAGCCATGCTCGCATCACTGAAAGCCGGCGGCATGGGCACTTATGACGTTGCCGTACCAGGTGATTATATGGTTGCCATTATGGCAAATCAGGGCTTGCTCGATACGATTGCAGACGGAGAGCTATCCAACAAAGGAAATATCTCACCCGCATGGGCAGACCCTTCTTTTGATCCAGGCCGCAAACATTCTATTCCTTATCAGTGGGGCTCAACATCCTTTTCGGTCAACACTGATGATTATGCTGGTGACATAAACACAACTGATATTCTGTTTAATCCGCCAGCTGAGCTTTCAGGCAAAATTAATATGCTCGACAGTCAAGGCGAAGTAATGGCTCTCGCATCACTACACATGGGCTTCCCACAATGCTCAAGTGATAGAGAGCAATTACAGGCCCTAAATGATATGCTAGAGGAGGCAAAAAAGCATTGGGCGTCGTTCAATTCAGACACCGCACGTGAAGTTTTAGTATCGGGAGATGCATCTGTTGGAATGATCTATGACGGTTTCAGCGCAAAGGCCCGCGAAGAGCGCGCCTCCATTAAATACGCCTTCCCAACACAAGGCTACGTTGTTTGGATGGATAACGTTGTCCTCTTAAATGACGCCCCAAACCGCGATAGCGCAATTGCGTTCATGGACTTCATGCTTGTACCAGAAAACATAGCGGCAGTTTCAAATTATGCGCGTTATGGCTTGGGTGTCTCAGGCGCCGAAGAATACCTTGATCCCGCATTGGCAACATTGCCAGAATCAAACCCACCAGCAACAGCAGGCGACGGAGCGTTTATCGAAGTTTGCGACCAGGCAACACAGACAATATATGACCAAATTTGGACGAACCTTAAAAACTAAGCTAACGTTGGTCCACCGATTGGCGGCCTTTTTCCGGAGGCCGCCATTTTTAATTTAGGAGCAAGCTGATTAAATAATCATGGCTGCGCGTGCGAGGCACTAGCTCCCACGCAGGCCCACCCAGCAGATTAGCTTTCCTGACGCGGTAGCGGGTTGGATGAGTGCTTGGGTCAAGGTTAAATCTGATGTAATATAGAATAAATTAGTCATAATATCAGCGAGGCTGTCTAGCATGAAAGCCGCATACAAGGATGTCAAATCGGACATCTTGTCAAAGATCACCAAAGGGGAATGGGCTCTGGGCAGCCTTATTCCCAATGAAGTAGATCTTGCCACGACTTATGGCTGCGTGCGTTCCACAGTAAACCGCGCGATGCGCGAGCTTGCTGATGAAGGCCTTATTGAGAGACGTAGAAAGGCAGGTACACGTGTTCGGATGACTCCAATCCGTCAAGCGCGGTTTGACATCCCCATTGTGCGTGCCGAAATCGAGGCAAAAGGCGCGGAATACCGTTATTCTCTTGTCAGCAGTTCTGTTGAACCAGCACCAGATTGGTTGCGCGCGCGGCTTAAACTATCCAAAAAAAGCGAAGTTTTGCGTTTAGTTTGCATGCATTATGCTGATGGTGATCCTTACCAGCACGAAGATAGATGGATAAATCTTGTTAGCTTGCCTCAGGCGCAAACAGTAAATTTTTCAGATGTAGGGCCGAATGAGTGGCTTGTTTCCACAATACCATTTTCGGACGTTGAAATCAGTTTTTCGGCGGGGTTAGCTGATCAAAGACTGAATGATTACCTGACCTGCGCCTTGGGCGATCCAGTTTTTACCATCGAACGGTCAACATGGTGGGAGGGGCAGGCAGTCACCTATGTTCGGCTTACGTACAAGCCTGGTCACCGTTTGACGACCCGGTACTAAACCGAAAATGCACTACTGCCATCATCTGACAGCAGCGCAATTTTTTTTATAAAATACCAGGGAGGTTCAGCCCACTTTCACGTGCGCAATCCAGCGCATCGCCATAGCCTGCATCAGCATGGCGCATCACACCTGTGGCTGGATCGTTCCACAGAACCCGCCCGATCCGGCGGTCTGCGTCCTCAGTGCCATCGCAGCAGATTACCATGCCAGAATGCTGCGAGAACCCCATTCCTACGCCACCGCCGTGGTGCAGGGAAACCCAAGTGGCGCCAGAGGCAGTGTTTAGGAGTGCATTCAACAAAGGCCAGTCCGACACAGCGTCGGAGCCATCTTTCATGCTCTCTGTTTCGCGGTTTGGCGAAGCAACGGAGCCAGAATCGAGGTGATCACGGCCAATGACAATCGGGGCGCTCAACTCACCCGTGCGTACCATCTCATTAAAGGCGAGGCCCAGCTTGTGACGGACACCCAGGCCAACCCAGCAAATGCGCGCGGGCAGACCTTGGAAGCTAATCCGCTCACGGGCCATATCGAGCCAATTATGCAAGTGCTTATCTTCAAAGAGGATCTCTTTGACCTTAGCATCAGTTTTATAAATGTCCTCAGGGTCGCCCGACAGCGCCACCCAGCGGAACGGGCCGATGCCACGACAGAACAGTGGGCGTATATAAGTAGGTACAAAACCGGGGAAATCAAAGGCATTCGCCAGTCCTTCTTCCAGCGCCATCTGGCGAATATTGTTTCCATAATCAACCGTCGGGATACCAGCAGCATGGAAATCCACCATCGCTTTGACCTGTACTTTCATCGAGGCCCGGGCGGCTTTCTCAACGGCCTTTGGGGCGCTCTCACGTTTTTCTTTCCATTGCGCCATTGTCCAACTTTGTGGCAGATAACCATTTATTGGATCGTGGGCCGAGGTTTGATCAGTCACGATATCAGGACGCACACCGCGTTTGACCAATTCAGGGAAGACGTCGGCCGCATTGCCTAACAAGCCGACGGATTTAGCCTCGCCTGCGGCGGTCCAACGTTCGATCATCTCTAATGCTTCGTCTAGTGTTTCCGCCTTTTCGTCGACGTATTTTGTCCGCAGTCGGAAATCGATGCTGTCGGGATTGCATTCCACAGCGAGGCAGCAGGCACCAGCCATTACCGCGGCTAATGGCTGGGCACCACCCATGCCACCAAGACCTCCCGTTAGGATCCACTTCCCTTTGAGTGAGCCACCGTAGTGCTGGCGGCCAGCCTCGACGAATGTTTCATAGGTCCCTTGAACGATGCCTTGAGAACCAATGTAAATCCAAGAGCCAGCCGTCATCTGGCCATACATCGCAAGGCCCTTTTTATCGAGCTCATTGAAATGGTCCCATGTGGCCCAATGCGGCACTAGATTGGAGTTAGCAATCAGGACACGCGGCGCGTCTTTATGGGTCTGGAACACGCCAACAGGCTTTCCAGATTGCACCAGCAACGTCTGGTCTTCTTCCAGTTCACGCAGGGAGGTGACGATCATGTCAAAGTCTTTCCACGTCCGTGCTGCGCGGCCGATGCCACCATAAACTACAAGTTCATGCGGGTTCTCAGCCACGTCAGGGTGCAAATTGTTCATCAGCATGCGCAGGGGCGCTTCGGTTAGCCAGCTTTTGGCAGTAAGTTCGTTGCCAGTAGCGGGAAAGATGTCACGGGTGTTCTTGCGCGGATCGCTCATGATACGCCTTTCATGGTGGGGGCCAACGCGGCCAGTTGTGTCAGGATAGATTTAAGGTGTGGGCGCAGGCGTGCGGCCTTGCTCCGGTCAAAGGTCCACGGGCCAGCTTCTTTGGCTAGGTAGGTGCTCTGTGCAAGTTCCATCTGGATCGCGTGCAACCCTTCATCAGGGCATCCATAATGGCGCGTTGTCCAGCCACCTTTGAAGCGGCCATTGGTGATTGAGGTATAACCTACAGCAGTGTTGCACACCGCTTGGGTCGTCGACTCGATGTCACAGGCGCAGGTGGTACCAAGGTTTGTGCCAATGTTGAAATCAGGCAGGATGCCATCAAATAGAAATGGAATGTGTGAGCGGATTGAATGACAATCATAGAGGATCGCTAAGCCATGAAGGTTGCGAACCCGCTCCAACTCGGCCTGCAGGGCGGCGTGGTAGGGAGCGTGAAACATCCGTTGTCGGGTTCTGACATCACCCTCGTCAGGTGGAGTCTTCCAGATATCATGGCCGTCAAAATTGGTCAGTGGGACTAATCCTGTCGAGTTCTGCCCCGGATAAAGCGAGGCACCAGTTGGATCACGGTTGGCGTCAATAACATAACGATGAAAGGTGGCCCGCACAGTTGTAGCGCCCGCTAGTAGACCATTATAGAGAGTATGAATATGCCAATCGGTATCATCGAGACCACGTCCACAAAGGTTTAGATCTGCAATAATAGTATCGGGAATGTAAGTTCCAGTGTGCGGCAAACCGAGCACGATTGGGCTATTTCCCTGATAAATTTCTACCGGTTTCAAGCGGAAAGTTCCGGCATGGCCACGCCTGCGGCGGTCACGATATCACCACTTGAAATGATTGCGGCAGCGAGTTCCAGATCTGGGGCCAGGTAGCGGTCTTCGCCCATGGTGGCCACATCCTCGCGAACCCGCGAAACAACACGCTGCAAAGTTTCACTCGTTTTTAGTGGTGCACGGAAATCGATACCCTGTGCGCCACATAGCAACTCAACCCCAAGAATAAACTCAAGGTTTGTGACCATTTGCCCCAAGCGTCTGGCGCCGTGTGCGGCCATGCTCACATGGTCCTCTTGGTTGGCGGAAGTCGGCGTGCTGTCGGTCACACATGGGTTTGCCAGATGTTTGTTTTCACTCATAAGGGCGGCGGTGGTGACTTCGGCAATCATATAACCACTGTTTAGACCCGGATTAGGCGTGAGGAACGGTGGCAGGTTAAAGCTGAGAACCGGATCGACAATGAGCGCGACCCGACGCTGCGCGATAGCACCAATCTCAGCGATTGCCAGCGCGATCATATCAGCGGCAAATCCTACGGGCTCGGCGTGAAAGTTACCACCTGAGACGATTAAATCAGCTTCGACCAAAACCAATGGGTTATCCGTCGCGGCATTGGCCTCAATCTCGAGCGTATGGGACGCCATACGTAAAACATCCATTGCAGCACCAGTGACCTGTGGCTGGCAGCGGATGCAATATGGGTCCTGGACGCGTGCATCATCGACCATATGACTATCGCGGATTTTAGAGCCCACAAGAAGAGCAGACATGGTCTCACCCGCCTCGATCTGGCCACGGTGACCACGAAGCAAGTGGATTTCGGGCTGCAACGGGGCAGTCGACCCCATGATTGCATCCGTGGACAGCGCCGATGTGATCAACGCCGCATGTGCGGCCCGCCAAGCACCAAATAGTCCGGCAAGGGCAAAAGCGGTGGAGAATTGTGTGCCGTTGATTAGCGCTAGGCCTTCCTTTGGGCCAAGATCAACAGGGGTTAACCCAGCGGCAGATAGCGCCTTGGAACCCGACATGACCTGACCCTCGAACTCAGCCTCGCCATAGCCCATCATGGCGGCGGCCATGTGCGCAAGGGGCGCCAGATCGCCCGAGGCACCGACAGAGCCTTGCGCGGGAATGACAGGAGTGACCCCTTTCTCAAGCATCGCCTCAATCTGATCTACGATCTCAAGACGTACGCCAGATGCACCACGCCCAAGGCTTAAAAGTTTAAGCGCCATTAAAAGCCGCACGTGGGGGCGTGGAATCGCAGGGCCAACACCGCAGCAATGCGATAAGATCAGATTGCGCTGCAATGTGGCTGTGTCCTTGGAGGCTATTTTTACAGATGCAAGTTTGCCAAAACCCGTGTTTACGCCGTAAACTGCATCGGTGCCAGCGACAGCCTTTGCAATGCAGGCCTGAGCGCGTTCAATAGCTGGGCGGCACAGGGGGTCAAGACGCACTGCTGCCTCTGACCAATAGATTTTGGCCAAATCAGCTAGAGTGACAGCGCCGGGTATCAGCGTAAGTGTGGTCACAATATACCTCCAAAAATGCGAGAATGTAAGGGGTTGAAACCGATGCGGTAGGCGAGTTCTGCAGGGTGTTTGACGTCCCAAACGACCAGGTCAGCGCGCATACCTTTTTTGATAAGTCCCGTGTCGGAAAGCCCGAGTGCAAGTGCCGCGTTGATGGTAACGCCGCGCAGCGCCTCTTCTGGCGTCAGACGAAACAGGGTGCAGCCCATGTTAAGCGCCAGCAGCAAAGAGTGAAGCGGCGACGAGCCTGGATTGATGTCCGTGGCCAACGCCATGGGAACACCGTGTTTGCGCAATAGGTCGATCGGCGGCGCTTGGGTTTCTCGCAATGTGTAGAAGGCACCGGGCAAAATGACGGCAATTGTGCCCGCATCCACCATGGCTTTGACGCCATCTTCGTCAAGATATTCGATGTGATCTGCTGACAACGCGCCATAGCTGGCGGCCAGTTTGGCACCACCACTGTTTGAGAGTTGCTCTGCGTGGAGCTTCACGGGCAAGCCCAATTCACGCGCAACATCAAAAACGCGCGCAATCTGCGATGGGTTAAATGCAATGCCTTCGCAGAACCCATCCACGACATCTACCAGACCTTCGGCATGGGCGGCGCGGAGGGTCGGAATGCAGACCTCATCAATATAGTTGTCATCTCGGCCAGTGTATTCTGCAGGTGTGGCATGTGCCCCAAGAAAAGTGGTTTTTACCCGGATCTGGCGATTTTTGGCGATTGATCTAGCCACCCGTAGCATGCGCAGTTCGGTATCTGTTTCAAGGCCATAACCTGACTTGATTTCGATGCTGGTCACACCTTCAGCAATCAACGCGTCAACGCGGCGTAGGGCGTCGCGCAGGAGTGTGTCTTCTGAGGCAGATCGCGTTGCGGTTACGGTAGAGACAATTCCACCACCAGCGCGTGCCAACTCTTCATAGCTCGCACCCTTCAATCGCATTTCAAATTCCACCGAACGATCACCTCCATGCACAATGTGGGTGTGGCAGTCGATCAGACCGGGTGTAACAGTGCGACCATCAAAGCTTTCACGAGGCAGACTTGCGAAGGCTGTAGGTAATTCTGCGACTGGTCCAACCCACGCAATCACCCCTTCAGTTATGGCTATAGCCGCGTTTTCAATCATTCCATAGGCGTCTTGGTTCTCGCACATCGTTGCTGCGTTAAGGTCAACAAAGAGCTTGCTGGTTTTCATCATCTTCAGGTTATCCATGACACAAATTATTCTTTTATAATACGCAATAATCTGTATTATGTCTATACATAAAGTTTGAAAAGGCGCCTAAATGATTTTTGCAAAACAAGTCAAACTGCCTAGCGGTTGGGCGAAAAATGTGCGTTTGACCTTCACTAGCGGGCGGATCACCGCCATTGATGTTGGGCAGAACCCAGAGGCGTCGGATGTGGTGGTGGACACTGTTCTGCCGGCACTGGCCAACTTGCACAGTCACAGTTTTCAACGCGCGATGGCGGGTATGACCGAGTTTCGCATGGCTGGTAAAGATAGCTTCTGGACGTGGCGTGATTTGATGTATCGGTTTACGGCGAACCTTACGCCCGATCATATCGAGGCTATTTCAGCTTTCGTCTTTCTGGAGATGCAAGAGGCGGGCTATGCCAGTGTTGGCGAGTTTCATTACCTACATCATCAACCAGGAGGTACCCCTTATGAAGATCCAGGTGAGTTATCAGCCCGCATTGCCGCGGCTGCGGAGAAGACGGGTATTGGCCTGACACATTTGCCGGTTCTATATACATATGGCGGGGCTGGGAAGGTGCCGCTTGAGGCGGGTCAGGCCCGATTTGGAAATTCCGTTGATCAGTTCAACGCCTTGGTTGGACGTGCCCAAGAGGTTGTAGCCGATCTGCCTGCAGACTGTCTTGTAGGCATAGCACCGCATTCATTGAGGGCCACGTCACCAGAAGATTTAAAGGCTGTCCTTAAGGTACATGGCTCTGGCCCCGTTCATATTCATATTGCAGAGCAACCCAAAGAGGTGGCCGATATTCAAGGTTGGCTTGGCGCTCGGCCAGTAGAATGGTTACTTGCCAATGCCAATGTGACATCGCGTTGGTGCCTGATCCACGCGACCCACATGACCACAGAAGAGACCGTACATATGGCGCGGTCTGGCGCGGTTGCCGGTCTTTGCCCTGTGACAGAAGCAAATTTGGGCGATGGGGCGTTTAATGGTCCTGGTTACTTGGCCGAAAATGGGGTCTTCGGCATCGGGTCGGATTCAAATGTCTTAATCTCGCTGACTGAAGAATTACGCACCTTGGAATATTCGCAGCGCCTGCGCGACATGGCGCGCAATGTAATGGTGGTGGGTGAAGGCCCTGTCGGCGAAGCGCTTTATATGGGTGCTGCAAAAGGTGGAGCGCAGGCTTTGGGTCGTGGCACGGGTACCATTGTCATCGGCGAATTGGCGGATCTGGTTGCGATCGACAGTACATCGCCCACACTTTGCTACCTCCGCGATGACCAGCTTTTGGACGGGCTGGTCTTTGCCGCCAAAGATGCTGTTGTGACGGATGTTTGGTCAGCGGGACGTCATGCGGTCAAATCGGGGCGCCATATCAGCCACAATGAGATTACGACTGCTTACCGGGCCACGATGCAAAGCTTGATAGCACTACTCTGAGGCAAATAAGTAAGGCGGATTTCCATGAGTGCGTCGCCTGGATTGAGGTTGAGTATCGCCTTTGTCGTTTTGGCGAAAGCGGTGTCACCCAGGCCGAGCCGCGTTGCGTTTATGGAGGGCTTTCCTGACAGTACATGAAAGCCGACGATGCCATCTTTGGGCGGCGCGACAGCCATTGTGGACGGCCCGCGATGTGTGACCACCTCGCCCGTGCAATCGGTTGGGTCAAACATCAGGTTCAGGTCAATGAGTGGGCCGTCTCTAAGCTGCGATGAAATCTTAAGGCTTCCGTCAAATTGGACGGGTTGCCAAAGGTCAGCGTCAAGCATGCCCCCTGCATGTTTCAAAACCATGCCACCACCTGACACCACTGTCAGTATGCGCGTAAGACCTGCAAATTCCGAAAAGGCACCATCTTGGTCCACGTCTGCACGGCTTAGTCGCCATGCGGTCTTTTCATCCATCTTGCCTGCTGCAATTTCACGAGTCGTGCCACCACCATTTTTCCAAGGCACCTCAACAAGGTCACTGCAACGTAGAAAGTCCATTAGTTTCATTCCATCCAATTTTTAAAGCCACATCACTTGAGCAGATCTCAATTGAGACGCGCAAATTACAATAATATCATCTATGTGCGTTTTTTTAAATTATATTGATGAACTTATCATGTGGGTATATGGCAGATTGCCTCGAGTTTGAGCCACATTAAAAACAACTTGATTTTCTTATTATTCGTTTGAGAATGTTGAAAACTCACCCAACAATGGCAACATGATTATGAGCAGGCAATACAAACTATCTATGAGCAAATCTAGACGAACGTTAAAAACTAAGCCAACATTGGTCGAACACTAGGCGGCCTTTTCACGGAGGCCACCATTTCTATTTAAGGAATAGGTATGGAAACTATATTTACTGAACGTCATCAGCTGAGAAACTCTAAGACCGAATTGTTTGGTGGCGAACTTGTCGAACCCTTCGAACGCCCTTCGCGTGCTGAAGATATCATCAGTAGAGTACATGACGTTACACTCGGGCCAGTCAATGTTCCAGATGATTTTGGACTAGGTCCAATTTTGGCCGTCCATGATGAAAGCTTCATCAATTTCCTACAAGTTGCTTGGAGTGATTGGCAAAAGGAGGGGTTCCAGGGCGAAGCAATTCCAACAGTTTGGCCGGCACGCCGCACGTCAACCCGCATTCCTAGGTTTATTGAAGGCCGGCTTGGCTATTACGCACTATCCTGTGAAACTTCAATTTCGGAAGGCACTTGGGAAGCCGCATACGCTTCAGCGCAGGTTGCACTCACAGGGGCCGAGCGAATACGGCAAGGGGCACGTTCCGTCTTCTCGCTGTGCCGCCCCCCCGGACACCATGCCGCAATAGATATGTACGGAGGCTACTGTTTTATAAATAATGCCGCTGTTGCGGCTCAATATTTACGCGATAATGGAGCTAAGCGTATCGCAATTCTTGATGTAGATTTCCATCACGGAAACGGCACGCAAGACATCTTTTTTGCCCGGGATGATGTTCTTTTCATTTCATTGCATGGCGATCCAATGGATGCCTTCCCACATTTTCTAGGACACCGCGATGAGAAAGGCACCGGTGCAGGTGAGGGCTTTACCGTCAACTACCCATTGCCTCCAGGCACAGATTTTTTAACTTGGCGCGCTGCTTTAGCCGAGGCGCTAATGCAAATATCAGATTATGCCCCAGATGTTCTAATCGTCTCACTTGGTGTCGACACATTTACGGCGGATCCTATAAGTTTTTTCAAACTCTGTTCAGACGATTTTACGACTTATGGTGCGGATATTGCCACATTGAACCTCCCCACATTGTTCATCATGGAGGGCGGATATGACATTGCTGAAATAGGAGTGAACACGGTTAACGTTCTTAAAGGCTTTGAGAGTAATTTATGAACATAGTAGAGGCTTCTATTGCAGATTTGCGTCATGCACTTGAAACAGGCGAAACAACCAGTGTCATAATTATTCGAGCCTGCCTTAATAGGATTGAACAGTTTGACCGCAACGGCCCTTGCCTGAACTCAGTGCCAGTATTGAATTCTGAAGCCATTGCTGATGCTGAAGCATCAGACACCCGCCGACAAAACGGCAACATAAGGGGGCCTCTAGACGGTATTCCGTATACTGCTAAGAACAGCTTTAAAGTCAAAGGTCTCACCGTCGCGGCCGGATCACCCGCTTTCTCAGATCTAATAGCAACAGACGATGCATTTGTAATCTCCCAATTACGAGCTGCAGGAGCAATTTTAATAGGTTTGACCAATATGCCCCCTATGGCAAACGGCGGAATGCAGCGCGGGCTCTATGGACGCGCAGAGTCCCCCTATAATGCCCAGTATCTAACGGCAGCTTTTGCTTCAGGTTCCTCTAACGGATCAGGAACGGCAACGGCGGCCAGCTTCGCAGCCTTCGGTTTGGCAGAAGAAACTTGGTCAAGCGGCAGGTCCCCAGCTTCAAACAACGGTCTGTGCGCCTATACACCCAGCAGGGGAGTGATTTCTGTTCGAGGAAATTGGCCACTGGTCCCGACAATGGATGTTGTTGTACCACAGACAAGAAGTATAGCAGATATGCTCGAAGTTATTGATATAATCGCCGTAGATGATCCAAACACACAGGGCGATTTTTGGCGAAGTCAGCCTTGGATAAAATTGCCTAAAGCATCACAATTGCGACCAAAATCATACCAAGATTTAGCAAACGCATCGCTTAAAGGTAAACGTTTTGGCGTTCCAGCAATGTATATAAATTCAGATACTCACGCCGGAACTGGTAGCGATCCAGGCATAGGCGGTGCGACAGGCCAACTTATTCAAACGCGGGCCTCTTTTATGGCCCTTTGGGATGCAGCACGTTGTGCTTTAGAGCATGCCGGCGCCGAGGTTGTCATCGTTGATTTCCCAGTCGTTTCGAATTACGAAGGCGACCGCCCCCACGCCTCAAAAATTCATTCGGCAGGCCGAGTATCTCCAGAATATCTCGCTCATGAGATCGTCGATTTATCGGTATGGGCCTGGGATGATTTTCTTGGAACCAACGGGGACCCCAGCTTGCGATGCCTGGCTGACGTCAAGGGCAGTAAAATATTTCCAACGCCTGAGGGAAGTTTACCTGATCGCTACACTGGGTTTGACGACGATATCTCACATTACCCAGACTATGCACGAAAACAGAAAATCGAAAATTTCTTGGATATTCCTACTTTAGAAGACGGGCTAAAAGGTCTTGAAGAAACACGAAAGGTTGATCTCGACGCTTGGATGGACAAACACAAGCTGGATGCAGTCATATTTCCAGCAGTTGCTGATATTGGGCTAGCTGATGCCGACACAAATCCGACATCAGCAGATCAGGCTTGGTCCAACGGCGCTTGGGTGGCTAATGGCAACCTAGCCATCCGGCATCTTGGCATTCCCACCGTTACGTTGCCTATGGGAATGGCGGCAGATATTGATATGCCGGTAGGCTTAACCTTTGCAGGAAAAGCTTATTCGGATAACAAACTTTTAGGTATGGCTTTGGCGTTCGAACGAACTGGTTCTTATAGAAAAGAGCCCCCCAGAACTGCTAAAGATAGTAGTAATTCATTAGCCGAACAGGTTAGGACTTATCTGATCAAAAATGCAGCTGGAAAAATTCCAATGACCTATCAAGAACTGGCCAAAGCTTTAAACATCCCGTCACCGCATACTATTCACAAACTTACGGTCGCTTTAGAATGTCTCATTGAAGAAGATTCCACAGCAGGAAATCCACTGATTGCAACTTTTGTAATAAGCAAAACACGGGGTGGAATTCCTGCACCTGGCTTTTTTGATTGTGCCCGGAAAACTGGTCGCTTGACTGGTGAGCCGTTAGCATCTCAAGATGCAATCTTTTATGCAAACGAGCTGCAAAACGCGACTGTATTTTGGCATAAGGAAATGTAAAAAATATTGTTTTTAAAACTTTGATGTTCTGGTTGCAAAGACTACTTTGACCGCAACGCCTAAACACCCATTCTCTCCCAAATTCTTGATTGTGTACTCAGACTATTCGCTAATGAATCTCTGCATCACAATATTTACAAATTCCTCACAATAGCGTTTAGGCTTTGGGCAATGTTATTGTGATCTCATACCAAAATGGGTAGTATTAAACTACAAACAAGAGGCCCTTATTTTATGTATGACGCTATCGAAACCTACACAGATGTCCGCGACGCTGTATCGAAGTTATGCACTCAGTTCCCAGGTGAGTATTGGCGCAAACTAGATCGTGAAATGTCTTATCCAACTGAGTTTGTGTGAGCTTTAACCCAAGCAGGATGGTTAGCCGCCTTGATCCCTGAAGAATATGGTGGCGCAGGTCTTCCGCTTTCGGCAGGTGCTGTAATTTTGGAAGAAATACATAGATCAGGTGGAAATACTGGGGCTTGCCATGCACAAATGTATACAATGGGCACTCTCTTACGTCATGGCTCAGATACACAAAAACGGTATCTACCTGGCATTGCAGATGGATCATTGCGACTTCAGGCCTTTGGCGTAACGGAACCAAACTCCAGTACCGATACTGGCGCGCTGCAAACCACCGCAAAACGTGAAGGTGATAACTACGTCATTAATGGTCAAAAGATATGGACAAGCAGAGCAGAACATTCCGACCTGATGATTTTATTAGCTCGCACTGCACCTATTACTGAGGGCACGAAAAAGACCAGCGGGTTATCCGTCTTACTGGTGGACATGCGCGAAGCCTTGGGGAAAGGCATGACTGTAAGACCAATCAGAACTATGATGAACCACTCGGCAACAGAAGTATTTTTCGATAACCTACTAGTGCCCACGGCAAACCTAATCGGTGATGAGGGCAAAGGCTTTCACTACATTCTATCGGGTATGAATTCTGAGCGCATATTGATTGCCGCTGAGTGTATCGGTGACGCAAAATGGCTGATCAACAAAGCCGTGAACTATGCCAATGACCGCACAGTTTTTGGTCGCCCCATTGGACAAAACCAAGGTGTACAATTCCCAATTGCCAAGGCCTACGCAAATATGCGCGCAACCGAACTTATGGCGCAAGAAGCCCTGCGCCTCTACGAAGAGGGCAAAAATCCTGGTGCAGAAGCAAACATGGCTAAAATGTTGGCATCAGATGCATCCAACGAAGCGGCTAATGTCGCCATTCAAACTCACGGTGGGTTTGGGTTTGCGGAAAAATATGACATTGAGCAGAAATTTCGAGAAACACGCTTGTATCAAGTCGCTCCAATTTCAACAAATTTAATTCTGTCTTACCTATCCGAACATGTCCTAGGGCTTCCACGAAGCTATTGATTCCTGAAGAGAGCTAGCTTTGTAGATCTCATACCAAGTAACGCCATAGAGCATTTTAAGAAACTTTTTATTTGAAATAGAAGCGATTAGCCACTTCGCTAAATACAGACGAATGCCATTCATTCGGGATTATGTCTTGATAGCTATGAACTAGTCGTTCGTAGTCTGAATAGAGACTATCTACCGGGAAGTTAGAACCAAACATGCAGCGATCTTCTCCGAATTGATCCAAGCAAACATCCACAATCGGCTTGATCTTTTCGGTAGTCCAAAAGTGGTCGAACATTCCTAGTCCTGAAAGTTTACAAGTCACATGGCTTAGTGCAGAGATTCCGCGCAGCTGATTTGTATACCGCGAAAGTCCTATGGCGCTACGATCATGAGGGGACCCGGCATGGCAGAGTGCCACTTGAGTATTAGGTGCATCTTGCAATATTTCAGCGGTTGCGCTCATCAGCTCTGGAATAAGTTGTAGGTCAAAAGATAAACCTTTTTCTCCGATCAGTTGTAATCCACTCAATAAGGCATCAGATTTCAGGATTGCATTCGTTCCTGTTTGACCATCTTCCTCGGGCGACCGTCCAATAATCTGACGAACGCCCCGTACAGATGACAGCTTTAAATATTCAATTAAAATCTCATTAATATTGGGAGATGTCAGATCACAAAACACGACTTGGGCCATTGGCCAATTTGGATTAGCATCACAAATAGATTGAACCCACCTCGCCTCAGCCAGTCCATCATGAGCACCGACTTGGATGTGTACAGAGCTATCAAATCCATGCGCTGCTGCGTCCATGCAAAACTCCCCAATCAAATAATCTTTTTGAATCGGCGTTGGATCACCAAAAAATCTTTTAACACCTTGCGCATTAAGCCAGGGGTATTCGATCGCGCTCAAATCCCATAAATGGTGATGGGCATCTATCATTTTTATTACCGCTTCTCTTTAAGATTTCCCAAAATATCTATCTTTTGCTGAGCAAAGAAATGCAGCATATCAATAAAAATCCAATTTTCTTTTAGTTTATCACCCTCACGGCGGTATATATCAATAACTCTGAATTCGCAGGGTTTATCACTTGGTGGTAGGCCCATAAAACCACCAGTAGGTTTTGCTATAAAATTGGGCCACCCAAAAAACCCACTATAATGTCCTTCACCGATACGGGCGATATGCCCTGTTGACGAGCGATCGCTCATCGCGGCACGAAAAGGCCCCGAATGCTGTTTGGCATACCGTTCAATCGTATAGGATGCGCCTATGCCAGCCGGTCCCCACCATATCATGTCGTCATGCCAAGTCCGCGCCAATTCATCTACCAATGGCAAGCCTAAGCCCCATGTTCCAAGGTCGTTTATCATAGCATGCATTGCATCCATCGTCTTTTGACCCTCAGCTGCAGGAGCGTCTTCAAACAATAATCCATCGTGAGTGGCTGGACCAGGCTGCACCAAATGCATTGCAGTGGGCTTTTTGAAAGGTTCATAACCAGCCTGAATCATCAAATGCGGTATATCAAAATAAAAGGCTGTTTCTGCAATCTTGCCATTTTCAATTTTGTGAAACTCGGCGTAGCGCAACATTACAATTTTACCAGTTGGCTGAATACCGAGCCAGGGTTGGTCAAATAAACCCATCAAATGCCCCATGGAGCAAACCCAAACTGAAGCACCATCATCAATGGAGTTTTTACCAGCAAAAAATACATCCATGCGCCGTTGCATATGACGGATGGAATTCCGAAAGGGCTTCCAAAATGTTTCACCCACCGAATCTACACTGTTTTGCAAATGAAATGGATGAAAGGCGCGCCAAACATAACGGGGCGAGGTAAAGTCTCGCAAGACGCCTACTATTGCGTCATTCTGAGCCAAATCCAATGCTTCGTAGTAGTCACGGACAAGTCGCTTTTCTTTTTGAAAATTTGGCATATTGCGTCGAAGCTCCTACTATAAATCACATATTATTGAATCTATTTGCTTAAGCACCCTCAAATTTGACAATAGCTCAAGAAGTGCTTGCCATACTCTATTCTTTTTGCAAACGTATGCAATAATAGATTCTTTGCTTTTAGGGACCTGCAATGGCCGAAATTAAGCTTCAAAATTTGTCAAAGCGGTGGGGATCCTTTGTTGGAGTTGAAAACTTCAATCTGACTATTGCAGATGAAGAGTTTCTAGTTTTGCTGGGCCCCTCTGGCTGTGGAAAAACAACAACAATGCGTATGATTGCAGGGCTTGAAGACGCCACAGATGGTGATATTTTTATCGATGGTGAACGGGTAAATGACCTAGACCCAAAAGACCGCAACGTTGCGATGGTATTTCAATCTTACGCACTTTATCCGAACATGAACGTTTATGAAAATATCCGTTTTCCCCTGAAAGTCCGAAAAGTTCCAGAATCTGAACATAAATCGCGCGTGATGCGCGCCTCCGCAATGGTTGAACTAGATGAGTTTCTTCACAGAAAACCTGCAGAACTTTCCGGGGGACAAAGACAGCGCGTAGCCTTGGCGCGGGCTATCGTGCGCGAGCCCAACGTTTTTTTAATGGATGAGCCTCTTTCAAATCTTGATGCGAAGTTACGAGTTTCGACAAGAGCGCAGATCAAAAACCTCAGCCATGAACTAAAAGTCACCACAATCTATGTTACCCATGATCAAATTGAGGCAATGACCCTCGCGGATCGCGTTGTAGTCATGAAAGGTGGCGTAGTTCAACAAGTTGGCAGCCCAACTGAAATATACGACCGGCCAGAAAATTCATTTGTTGCAAGCTTCATCGGCGCACCCGCCATGAATTTAGCTCGCGGGCACATATCTGCAGGCACATTCGACAGTGTTGACGTAACAGTTGTAGGATTTACCGCAAGCGATCAACCAGCGCAGCTTGGGTTTCGAGCTGAGGATGCCAGCATTGTAGAAGAGGGCGGTGAAATTCATGCTGCGATCTACACAATAGAGCTTTTGGGTGACGCTACAATGATCACTGTTCGTGTCAACGGCGGTCTGGTCTCAGTAAAAGCACACAAAGATTACCGGGCGGGGATTGGCGACATGGTTCGCATATCCGTGCCTAAAGAAATTTGCCATTTGTTTGACGTTCAAACGGGTGCGCGGATTGGGGATTAACCCCCTTAAAAGCCCCCATAAAAGGGGGATTCACGGAGAGATGATGCATCGTCGTCTTTCACGACATCAGGGAGAAACAAATGTTTCTAAATAAAATAACATTAGCTGGGACTTTTATGGTCTTTGGCACTACAGCAATGGCGGGATGCGGAATTTCTTCTGGTAACGTCAAAATTCTTTCAAATGACTTTCCTGCAATCCAATCGGTCACAGCTGGCGCTAGTGCATGTGCCGGTGGGGGTGTAACGGTAGAGGCAAACCTAACCAAAGATCACAAAGACATCATGGTAGCCGCACTTACTGCAAATCCAGCCCAATACACATCAGTTATTGCAAGTAATTCAACATTAGTTACGCTGATGAATGACGGACTAGTGCGTCCTTTGGATGCTTTAGTAGCAAAGCACGGTGAAGGTTTAAACCCTAGCCAAATGATAACAGTAGACGGCAAAATTATGGCTGTCGCGTTTGGTGCTAATGCTCAGCATTTATTTTCACGCTCTGATATATTGGAAAAAGCCGGCATAAATAGCATTCCAACAACATATGAAGATGTGCTTGCGGCGGCAAAGGCCATTAAATCTGCCGGTCTGATGGATTATCCAGTCGCATTGAATACTGCTGCTGGCTGGAATCTTGGCGAAGAATTTGTTAACATGTACATGGGCACTGGCGGAGATTTCTTTAAGCCAGGAACTGCGGAAGTAGCAGTTAACAATGATCATGGTATTGCAACCTTGAATATGCTCAAGTCTTTAGTCGCCTATTCAAACCCAGATTACCTGACATACGACTCAAACGCCACGCAGGCTGAATGGGAAGCTGGCAACTTAGCATTAGCAACGATGTGGGGTACTCGTGGAGGTGCTGTTCTTGATGATGAAGGATCAACTAAAGCCGTATCATCAAACACTGTGCTAACAGGAGCTCCGACATGGGGTAATAACGCACGTCCAGCGTCAACACTATGGTGGGATGGAATATCTATCTCAGCAAATATTTCTGACGAAGATGCTGAAGCGACATTTATTGCGATGATGAAGGGTATTTCATCCGATGTGATCAAAGCAAACAATAGTGATACTGTTTGGCTTGGTGCTGGATACACACCAAGTGCAGCTTCAGCAGGAGTTTCTGCAACAGCAGCAGCTGGTGCGGCACCATATCCAATGCTTCCCTTTATGGGCACTTTGCACGGAGCACTTGGCGCTGAAATTTCAGATTTCTTGCAGGGTTCTGAAAGTGCAGAGCAGGCTTTGGCGGATGTCGAAGCGGCCTACACAGCAGCAGCAACTGAAAAAGGCTTCCTTAACTAAGGATGCCTCGGGAAGGGGTTCGCCCCTTCCCCACCCAATATTTCCAATAGGCTTTCATCATGAAAAACCACACATTCTTTTGGTTTATTTTACCGTCGCTCGTGACGATGATGCTATTCATTGCGATGCCTATTGGCTCAGTATTTATTCAATCTTTGCACATCGAACACGGCGCAGTTCTCTCAGAGGTCAAAAACTGTGGCCCATTCGGATGCAAGATGGAAGTTCAAGTTGATGTTGAAGCCACAGCACAGCTGAAGGAAGCAAAACCTTTAGGTAAGTTCAATGGTTTTGGGACTTATAATAATCGCAATCACCTTGCGCTTGAGGAATTATCACAGGCTTGGAACGACAGCTCAGGTTGGGGAATATATTTTAAAAAAATCTATAATCTACCATTCTACCGCGCACTAGCTTTCACCCTCACATACACATTTGTCGTAACACCGTTGGTTTTGGTTCTTGGGTTTTGTATCGCATTGGGCGTGAACACCTTACCCAAACGTATTAAAGGTCCAGCAATTTTTGTATCACTATTGCCGATGATCGTAACGCCCCTCATTGGATCATTAATCTTATTTTGGATGATAGATGCTGAAGGCATTCTGGGCGCAAGTTTACAATGGTTGTTTGAAGATCCAAACCTATCCCTCAAAGCCTCACCAAACCTGACTTGGATTATGTTGATAGTATACGGAGTTTGGCACTCGGCGCCATTTGCCTTCATAATATTTTATGCAGGCCTTCAAACAGTTCCCGCCGACACGATTGAGGCCGCGATGATTGATGGCGCCTCTCGTTGGGAGCGGACGCGTTATGTAATTGTGCCCCATTTGGTACCTTTGATAGTGTTTATAACGCTTATTCAACTAATGGATAACTTCCGGGTTTTTGAGCCTATTGTGTCCTTTAAAGCTCAAGCAAATGCAACCTCACTGTCATGGATAATCTATAATGACCTTGCAGGTGGAGAGGGCAGCTTCTTTGGATCTGCTGGAGCTACATCCGTTCTCACGATCTTGGGCGTGGCTGTTTTATTGATCCCCGTCTTGTTTAGAACTTGGCGCGACTTCAAAGGTAAGGTCGTATAATGACAGATTTAGTAAACCGCCGTCCTATGGGACTGAATATTGCCATTTGGGCCTTTGTGTTGTGCTGGATCATGATTGCAGGCTTTCCATTCCTTTGGACGATGTGGGGATCCTTCAAAGTACAGGGTGATTTTTTCTCTAAAGCTGATTGGACCTACGCTTTGCATGGTGTTCGAACTCAAGCCGAAACTGGAGCCGCATTTACGGGCGATGGCTATTTTGGTGCTTGGGTGACCAAGTCATTTTGGCATTCAGCCATAAATACAGCGATCGTGGTGGTTTCTGTTGTTATTATCTCACTTTCTTTGGGAACTTTGGGTGGATATGCTCTAGCTCGATCAGGTAAAAAATACGCTTTTTATCTGCTGATGCTTGCTTTGGTCTTTAGGGCCATGCCACATATTACGCTAGTATCAGGCTATCTGCTTCCATTTTTTGAATGGAATCTTTGGGGTCATTTACCCACAGCAATTATTGTAATGGTCGCCATAAACCAACCATTTACTTTATGGATGCTACACAGCTTCTTTCTCAATATTCCAAAAGATCTTGATGAAAGCGCAATGGTAGACGGCTGCACTCGTTTTCAAGCTTTTCGCCGAGTGATTGTGCCTGTGATGTGGCCAGGTGTCATTACCACTGGGCTATTTTCATTTCTGCTTGCCTATAATGACTTCACAGTCACAGCTACATTGTTGAGCCAAAGCAATCAGACGATGATCCCAAAAATCGCCAGCTTTTTAGGCACAACTCAGACCGAGGGAAATGTTATGTTCGCCGTTGCCGCAGTGGTGTCAGCAACCGTTCCTCTATTTGTCCTAGTCATGTTTTTTCAACGTCAAATTGTAAGTGGTTTAACAGCAGGAGCAGTTAAAGGATGAGTGGAGTAAGACCAGAACAGGCCGTTTTAAGCAGAGATACAGATATGACAAAAACAGCTGAAACTCGTGCAGTTATTGAGGGAATGGTAGATGGTCTAAATGACCATCGCATTGTCGATATTGATGAATTTTTTAGTGAGGGGTTTCGTTGGATGGGCAACACCGGTTGTGGCACCAAAGAGGGTATTCGTGCGTTTCAGGACAATTGGCAAAAACCTTTTCAAGCCGCCTTCTCAGACAAAGTCTGCGTTGACGAAGCACGGCTTTATATGGG
>JAPKEA010000081.1 GCA_028822275.1 Planktomarina sp.
CCAAACCAAAGCGACTGATCTTGAACTTTCTTTACTGGTTCCAGATCAATTCCCGTTCCTGGTTGCTATGAACGCTCAGACTGGCTTTGGGATAAAAATACCATTGAGTAAAAAGGAGGGTGATTTTGAACTTAGCGTAGGCTTGCGTGATCTCTATGTGAATAATGAACTTTGGGATATGTTTGACCCTGAGAAAAAACTGCCCCGTACTCCTGCCACTTTAGCACTCAAATTATCAGGGGTCGGCAACTTGTTTTTCAACGCACTTGATCCAGAGCAAGCCGAAGAGCTTTCACGTGCTGATATTCCAGGCGAAATTAAAAGCATCAGCTTGGATGAGTTAGATATTCAAGGTGTGGGTCTTGAGGTGACGGGAGATGGTTTGTTCGTTTTTGACAATGATGATTTAATAACAATTCCAGGTATCCCTAGGCCAAAAGGTTCCGCTGAAGTACAGCTAATAGGTGGCAACACCTTTATTGATACGTTAATAAATATCGGTCTTTTGACTCAAGATGAAGCAATGCAAGCTCGTATGATGTTGATGCTGTTTGCAAAGCCAGACCCGTCTGTTGATGACAAATTAACGTCTCGTTGGGAAATAACAGAAGATGGACAGATTACTGCGAACGGACAGCGTTTGCGTTAATCTTTTGTCAAACTATAGATTGATCAGCTACTCTCGCTTGTAGGGTGGCGGATTGCTGTTTAGCTAACTAGAAAAAAGGATATCTTATGTCGCGATCTCTCAATGATCTTGGCCAAGAGCTATTAGATGCTGCCAAACGAGTAGGTGCTGATGCAGCCGATGCGATGGCTGTAGATAGTATCTCACACTCTATTGAAGTGCGGGTTGGTAAGTTAGAGCAGGCTGAACGTTCAGAAGGTGTGGATATTGGCCTCCGGGTTTTTGTTGGAGCTGGGCAAGCCTGTGTTTCAGCCTCTGATACAAGCGCCGATACAATTTCACAGATGGCTATGCGCGCATTTGAGATGGCGCGTCACGCGCCTGATGACGTCAATATTCGTCAGGCTACGTCAGATGAATTGAGTCATGATTGGGATGTAGAAGCGCTCCAGCTTAGCGATCCAAGTCAGGAACCTAACGCCGAAGAGCTATTGCAAACTGCCATTGAGGCTGAGGAATCGGCTTTGAGCGTGTCTGGTGTGGTGCAATGCCAATCTGCAGCTGCAGGTTACGGATCTCGCAATATCCATTTAGCAATGTCTAATGGATTTAGTGGTGGATATGTGCGTACGGATCATGGATTTTCATGCGTTGCGATCTCAGGAACAGGTTCAGAGATGGAGCGAGATTACGATGGTGACTCGCGCATTTTTCGTGCTGATTTACGCACTGCTGCAGATGTTGGACGAAGTGCTGGTGAACGCGCGATCAAACTACAAGGAGCGCGTAAGCCACCAACAGGTATTTTTCCAGTTCTATATGACGAGCGAATTTCGAGTGGGCTAATTGGACACATGTTATCTGCTACAAATGGTGTTTCAATTGCCCGAGGAGCTAGTTGGCTTCAAGACGCGATGCAAACAGCGGTATTGCCTCAGGGTATATCTTTAATTGAAAACCCAATGCGCCCGCGTGCGGGCGGTTCTCGACCCTTTGATGCTGAGGGCCTTGTCGTAGCTACACGCGATATTGTGACTGATGGTGTTTTGCGGCAATGGACTTTAGATTTGGCAACTGCCGCCCAGCTTGGACTCAAAAGTACAGCGTCTGCCATGCGTGGCACGTCTAGCCCACCATCTCCCGGAGTGGGTAATCTTGAGCTCACTCCTGGCAAGCAATCACGAGAGGATTTAATCCGAGATATGGGGACGGGTCTGCTTCTGACTTCTCTCATTGGATCTTCAATAAATGGCACAACGGGGGATTAGTCTCGTGGTGCTTCTGGGTTTTGGGTCGAATACGGTGAGATCTCTTATCCGGTGAATGAATGTACAATAGCGGGAAACCTGCGAGAGATGTTGTTAAAAATTGTTCCTGCAAATGATGGTCGGGCGCATCTGTCTCGGGTCATCCCATCTTTGCTTGTGCCGAATATGGCCGTTGCAGGTGCGTGATTTAGAGGTTCTGACAAAGGCTGCTCGTTTAGGGGGTGTGATTGCGATGAACCATTTTAAAAGTGATCCCCAAGTGTGGGACAAGGGTGGTACGGCGGGCCCAGTTACCGAGGCTGACCTTGCTGTAAATGACATGCTTTTAAAAACGCTTAAAATGTCGCGTCCGTCATATGGTTGGCTCTCTGAGGAAACTGAAGATAATGATCTGCGTCGGGAGAGTGAATATGTTTTTATTGTTGACCCAATTGATGGAACTCGCGCGTTTATTGAGGGTGCGCCCAACTGGGGGCACTCACTGGCAATAGCGCGCAACGGTCAAATTGTTACTGCTACTGTTTATATGCCTGTGTTGGATTTGATATTCACGGCTACAGTGGGTGGTGGAGCATTTGTAAATGGTAAACGTCTTCAAGTAGCTGAGCGCGATGATGTAACAGGTGCTGATATTCTTGCAACCAAACAAAACTTCCAGGAAGAATTTTGGCCAGGTGGCCTTCCTGATATTATTCGCAGCTTTAAATCTTCTTTAGCCTATCGCTTATGTCTCGTCGCGCAGGGTAAATTTGATGGAATGCTGACATTGCGTCCTACCTGGGAGTGGGATGTAGCTGCGGGATGCTTGATTGTGTCAGAGGCAGGAGGCTTGGTGACTGATCGTACAGGATCAAAACTACAGTTTAACTCGTCTAAAGCGCAGTTAAATGGGATAGTCGCAAGCAACGCAGATGTTCACCGTGGTTTGATGATAGGTTTGTTATAAGGCTCTCATTTGAGTTCGTTGATTAAAAGGGATGTCCAGATATTGGGAATGAGTATTGGATTTCGTTCAAAAGGCCCAATTATTTGGGCACACGCTGGATCGCAAATAGCGATTGATGCGATGAGGGATGTTGTGTCTCGAATAAGGTTAATTGAATCATCTGTTACATATGTTTTGACAGCACCGCTGACGGCTGAGGTCGAGGAAAATGATATAAAAATCCTTCAAGACTCGGAGGCGCAATCAAGTATCGACTTTTTAACAAAATATTCACCAGATCTTTGCCTTTGGACTGATGAGAGTATTTCCAGCCCGTTATTTTTGCTAATAAAGCGGTTTTCAATTCCAGTCGTTTTAGTGAATGCAAAAATAGGTATGTTGCCCAGCCGAACTTGGATTTGGCGAAAGACTGCCGCTCGCCAAGCAGTACGGTCTGTTTCATTTGCATTGGTCAAAACGGCTGAAGACGCCTCGAATCTACGTAGTTTTGGGCTCTCTCGCAAGAGTATGGCAGTTTTAGGCCCTCTAAACGCGGGTATCGTTCCACCAAATTGTGATGACACTGAACGTGACCACATAGCTCAAGTATTGATGTCTCGCCCAACTTGGTTTGCGCAAGGGGTTCCAGAGCAAGAGCATGAGCTAGTATTAGAAACCTTCATTTTGGCACAACGCAGTGCGCATCGGATGTTGTTAATTTTGGATACTCCAAATGCTGATCCAAATGAAATCAAAGCGCTGTGTGAGACTTATAAACTGAATGTATCGACACGGTTTGAAGAGGGTGAACCTGATGCCTCCACCCAAGTGTTCTTGACAGATGACAAGGTTTTTGAGGATGGTCTGTGGTATCGCCTTGCAGCCCTATCTTATATGGGTGGTAGTTTTTCGGATGGTAATGTGTCAAATCCAATGATTCCGGCGGCGCTGGGGAGTGCGATAATTCATGGTCCTGTATTGGACGCTTTTAGTAATTCATACATACGGCTGCGTCTCAAAGGTGCCACCCGTCAGATAGATAGTGAAGCCATGTTTGCGCAGGTAATGGGCAAGCTGATGGCGCCCGATGAATGTGCTGAGCTTGCGTCTAATGGATGGGGTGTTGTGTCGGAAGGTGCCGGCGCTATAGACCAGATTGTTGAAGTCTCATTGCAAAAGCTTGGGTTTGGAGATTAAGTAGGATGATAAAATCCCCAAACTTTTGGTATCAAAAACGAGGGCTATTCTCCTATGTACTTTGGCCGCTGGGCGTTCTTTATGGAGCGGCAACCGCTCTGAGGTTGCAGAAACTTGAAGGTGCTCTTAGGGCAAAGTGCCCTTTGATTTGTGTGGGAAATATTAATGTAGGCGGTACTGGCAAAACTCCTACTACAATTGCGCTGGTAGAAAGGTTACAGGCCCGTGGGCACAGTATTGTGGTGATTTCTCGTGGATACAGAGGCTCGGAAGCTGGTCCGGTCCTGGTCAATCCCATGCAACACACAGCCAAGCAAGTTGGCGACGAGCCACTTTTAATTTCTGCCTTTTGTGCGGTGGTGGTTGCCCGAGACCGTAGGGCCGCATTAAAATTAGCGGAAAAACAGGTTCCTGATGTGATCCTAATGGATGATGGGTTTCAGAGTCCATTAATACATAAAGACCTTTCAATTGTTGTGGTGAACGCGGCGCTGGGCTTTGGAAATGGGTTCTGTATTCCAGCAGGACCATTACGTGAACCGGTCAATGGCGGATTAAAGAGATCAGATATTTTTCTATCTATTGGATCAGAGGACAGTCAAAAAAAATTCCGATCACAACTCACGAATTCTTTTGACGAGACGCATGTAACGGGTGAGGTTAAGCCATTGCATACAGGTATGAATTGGGAGGGTTTGGGTGTCTTCGCGTTTGCTGGAATTGCACACCCGCTTAATTTTTTCACTACATTAAAGTGGTTGGGTGCTAACATCCGAGGTCATGAATCACTCTCGGATCATGAACCTCTTTCTCCTGCATTGATGAAGAGGCTGGCTGGTAAGGCGGCTAAAATGAATGCTCAAATGGTATGTACCGAAAAAGATGCTGCGCGTTTACCTATGGAATATAGGAAGCAAGTTTTGGCCCTACCCGTGCGTTTGGAGATTTCGGATTGGTCCAAGATCGACATATTATTGGACGACCTTGGACTCTTTTAAACTACTGAGCTTCCAAAATTTCTTTGAATTTATCGTAAGGCATGTTCGCATATTTTATGCCATTAATCATGAATGACGGCGTTGATGTTATGCCGTCAGTGGCTGACTTCTCTTCAAACCACGCAACCAAGGTTTGTGCTTTTTCGCTATCGGAGAAACAAGCTTGCACATCATCTTGTGACAGACCGGCAGTAAGGCCAATGCGGCGCAATTTTTCTGCGACTTCAGCGGGGCTTCCTTTTGTCCATTCTGCTTGCTTTGTAAAAAGCATATCGGAAATAGCGAAGAATTTTTCTTGCCCGCCGCAACGTGCAATGATTGAGCTCCAAAGACCGAAGCGATCAAAATAAATCTCACGGTAAGTGAAGCGAACCTCTCCAGTATCGATATAGTCCGCTTTCAGTTTCTTGAAGGCGCCTTCATGAAAAGACCGACAGTGTGGACAGGTGAAACTTGCATATTCTATGATATTAATTGGTGCATTTTCATCACCCAAAACCATATCCAAAATAGTAGAGGTATCTACTTCTGGGGCAGTCTCGGCACTGGCTGAGCCGAAGGATGGACCAAAGTCGCTGCTTGTTTGTGGGGCTAAGGCCAAATACGAGCCAATGCTAAGGACGGCGACAAAGACCAATCCCAACAAAACTTTAGTTTTCATTTTTTGATCCTTTTTCGTGGTTTATAATGTTCTCGCCAAATGCTGTTAAAGCAGACCTTAAGGCTTCATCATTTATTTTGCTTGAAATCGCGATGGCTTTTTCCAATGTCTCTGGACTGGCTTTTACCACGTCAGGTGTCACAGTTTTAACAAACTGAGCTTTTCCGTCCAAAAACCCTACAGGAGCAGTTTGAGTGATGCGGATACGTGAAATAGCATTGTAGCCGTAACAAGCATTAACCTTTTCCCTTATTTGGGGTAGTTGCATCTCTAGCATTTGCGCCTGTGCGCCGGTTGTTAAGATTACTAATGTAGCGCCAAAACCTTTCTGAGCAAAGCTAATTTTTACAGGAGTACAAATTTCAGCGACTGAGCTGCCAACAATATCGTTCCAATGTGTCAATAACCGGGTTGCGGCAAATCCACGTGATTCCCCGACTGTGCGTAGTCTCTGCTCAACCAAAGCTGATGTACGCCTGAACCCGGCGCGCCGATTTTCATATGGCTTAGAGTTTTTTTGCATCGATTTTACTGTTTCTTCCTGATTTACTCTATTTTAACCTAAGCAACGCTCAACACCACCTCTTTTACAGGAAGTTATTAAAACATTGTGTGATAAACCAAACGTTCAGGTACTTTTGGATTGGTATGACATTCATGCACGTGAAATGCCATGGCGTATGCCCCCAACTGAACGTGCATTGGGTAGCCTGCCCGATCCTTATCGCATTTGGCTTTCTGAGATTATGTTGCAGCAAACGACTGTAGTGGCTGTGAAAGAATATTTCATCAAATTCATCACGCTTTGGCCTAATATTTTTGATCTTGCTATAGCCAAAGATGCTGATGTCATGGCAGCTTGGGCGGGTCTTGGATATTATGCGCGGGCGCGTAATTTACTAAAGTGTGCTCGGATCATTGTATCGGACTATGGTGGAATTTTTCCGCAAGACCGCGCACAGCTTCAAGAACTCCCTGGGATAGGCCCCTACACCAGTGCTGCCGTTGCCTCAATCGCGTTTGATCATATGGAAACAGTAGTTGATGGAAATGTTGAGAGAGTTATGTCACGCCTTTTTGATGTTCATGTTCCATTGCCTACGTCTAAAGGCATGTTGACGGAGTTGGCCAAAAACCTCACGCCCAAGTGTCGCTCAGGTGATTACGCTCAAGCAGTTATGGACCTTGGTGCCACAGTTTGCAGTCCAAAGTCACCCCGTTGTGTGCTATGCCCCTGGGCTGATGTCTGTCTGGCGCATAAGAGGGGGACCGCGGTGCAACTCCCTAAGAAATTGAAAAAGCCTTTAAAGGCGGTGCGTTTGGGAATTGCCTATGTGGCCCTGCGATCTAATGAAGCTGTACTACTCGAAAAGCGTCCGGATCGCGGGTTGTTGGGAGGAATGCTGGGATGGCCGGGAAGTGATTGGACCGAGACTGAACCTATTTCTACGCCTCCTTTTGAGGCCAATTGGGTGCGGGTTCCCGGTGAGGTTCTTCACACATTTACTCATTTTCATTTACGTTTGCAGGTCATGAAGGCTCAAACTGAGATGTCAGGCAAAAATTTTAATTTTGTGCCCAAGAATAAATTTAGACCAGAAGATTTGCCAACTGTTATGCGCAAAGTTTGGAATTTAGTGGTTGCGGAAAATGAATAGGATACGAAAAATCTCTTACTGCTCAAATTTAATTGCAATATTTTCATAAGGAAGGTCAGTGAGTGAATAAGGTACCATTACTGTTTTCAGCGCGAAATTGCGGACCGGACCCCCTATAACCGGGCTGAAAATTCGCTCCCACGTTGGGCTGACATAATTATTAAACAAGGCCCAGCACAGAGGTGGGGCAAAGTTACCCTACTGTTAAAAATCTTTAGTTTGGACGCTGTCCCATTTCGATACGAATCTGCTGACGTAAAATGTCAATTGAGATATTTTTTCCACCCCGACTGAAGTTCCAGTAGGACCAGCCGTTGCAAGAAGGGGCATTTTCTAATGCGGCCCCTACTTGGTGGATTGAACCTGCAGACTTGCCACACACAAGCGTCCCATCTGCTCTTACCTTTGCTGTTTTACCACGTGGACTGACCAAATTCTCACCTGGGCGCAACATCCCGCGCTCAACCAACTGGCCAAATGGAACCCGTGGCTCTGCGCGTTTAGAGGTGCTAACTGATATTGCGTCACTGTCATATTTCCGGGTATTATCGATGCGCTTTTGCGCAACCTTGCGGTAGCTTTCCTCGCGCTCAATACCAATAAAGTTTCTACCAAGCATTTTTGCAACTGCCCCAGTGGTTCCCGTACCAAAGAATGGGTCTAGGATAACGTCTCCTGGATTTGTTGAACCCAGCAGAACCCGGTGAAGCAGGCTTTCTGGTTTTTGTGTTGGGTGCGCTTTATCACCGTTTTCGTCTTTGAGACGCTCATGACCTGTACAAATAGGAAGAACCCAATCGCTACGCATTTGGATGCCCTCATTCAGAGCCTTCAGAGCTTCGTAATTAAAAGTGTATTTTCCCCCCTCTAATTTAGAAGCCCAAATCATAGTTTCATGTGCGTTTGTAAATCGCTTGCCACGGAAATTTGGCATTGGGTTGGATTTCCGCCAAACTACGTCATTCAAGATCCAGTATCCTGCATCTTGCAACGCTGTGCCGACCCTAAAAATATTGTGGTAGCTTCCAATCACCCAAATTGCACCATTCGGCTTTAAAATACGACGTGCTGCTTTTAGCCAGCTGCGGGTAAATTTATCGTAGATTGCTAAGCTGTCAAATTGATCCCAATGGTCGTCAACTGCATCCACCTTGGAGTTATCGGGTCGGTGAAGGTCAGACTTTAGTTGTAGATTGTAAGGAGGATCCGCAAAGATTAAGTCGACGCTGCACTCCGGAAGCCCATCCATCACTTCGATGCAATCACCGTCGACTATGCTATTCAACGGCAGCTCGACGGCCATTGGATCTTTTGTTTTATCAATCATTTTTCGCCTCTGCCCCTGGTGCATTTCCTGCACTCGCTGGTTGCTTCAAAGATGAATCATGAGTGATTCCTCGTCAATTTCTTTTTTAAATCAAAAGTTTAATTTTATACTTGATACAAGATATTGTGTACTGGTTTGAAGGTTCGCCTATGGTGTGGG
>JAPKEA010000523.1 GCA_028822275.1 Planktomarina sp.
TCATTTCCATTACGGGCCATGTTGTCTTGAATTCGGTAGAAACTTCCATGCGCTGATAAAGTAGCCATATTGTGTCCTTCTCTTATTTCTTAAACTTCATTACTATTAAAAAACTAAACGTCATGTTACAAAAATTGTTTAGGCTTACACAGTCACTTAGTTATAGGTGACTTCTAAATTTATTTAAGTCTGTAAGAGCGCCAGAACTCCCTGGCCCATAGCATTTGCTTGAGCCAGCATCGCTGTGCCAGCCTGTGCGATAATTTGGTTCTTTGCTAACTCAGAGGTTTCTGCAGCAAAATCTACATCTCGGTAATTGGATAGCTCCATCTTAGCAGCAGAGAGCGTGTTAGAAGCATGCAACGAAAACCAAGCAGCTTTGTTGTATTGTGTTGCAGCTTCCAGCCGCAACGTATCGATAGCCAGTTTATCAAACGCCAGCTGAGCTCCAGCAGCACCGGCTGTGATGTTATTGATAGTAGCGGTAATTGTACTGCCAACTGCTCCAAAGCCCACATTTGTAGTGGCCGCACCAAATACAACACTACCAACTTGGATATTCGTAGAGGCACCCGTCGTTGCTAAATCTGTGTTTTTGTATTTGAGATTGTTACCAACTGTAGTGTACTCAGTAATAAGGTCGGCGTATTCCACGGCCAGCACAGAGTTATCGAGAGTCGTCGTGAAGACGTTTGCACCAATTTGATTCATCTCGTAAAGGCGCGTTATGATTTCAGACAGTCTGGATAAATCAGATACAGCCATTTCAAGAGCCGCAACACCTGCATCAGCATTCATTTTTCCGTAAGCTAGCGTGGCAACTCCAGCCTCTAAAGAGTTGACTATGGCCACATCTCCGGGACGAGACCCAGCATTAACATTTTTAAGTCCACTGGAAATTCGTTGCATATTGTTAGACAAATCATTTCCATTACGGGCCATGTTGTCTTGAATTCGGTAGAAACTTCCATGCGCTGCTAAAGTAGCCATATTGTGTCCTTCTCTTATTTCTTAAACTTCATTACTGTTAAAAAACTAAACGTCATGTTTTAAAAAATGTTTAGAACATATAAATTCTTGTGGATTGTTAACCATTAAGAATTGTCAAAAAATTGACACTTTTATCCTGTCAAATATACTTTTTGGTACCTGGAAAAATTCATGCTAATTTGTTTACAGGAAAAGGATTTTTAGCATGAAACTTGATCTAAATATTGGGATTAGCCAAAGGCAGGGCCTTAATCTAACCGCGCAAGTGCAACAGGCTATAAAGCTGCTGCAGATGACCAACCTTGAATTGACGGAGTATATAGAGGAAAATTTTGTGCCTAACCCTTTCGTTGAACTAAAGGACACTACATCAAACGAAAAGGCTAAAGCCAAAGAGCCTATATCAGTTGAGAATAGTTCAACGGCAGATCAAATTGAAAACACACCATTTGCGGCAGAAACATTGAAAACCAAAACTGAAGTTGAAAATCAATTTGAGACTGGTGAGAATTATATTCCCAAAAGTACTGTCGCAAAAGAACAAACCGATTTTGATCCAGTACAATTAATAAAATCACAAGACAAATCTTTATATGTCCACTGCTCAGACTTCATTACGCATTTAGACTTTAGCCCACAAGAACAGCTAATTGCCTATAAATTCATTGAAGAATTAGAACCAACAGGTTGGATCGACGTGAATTTGGACGAAATTGCGCGTATCTTTGATGCCGACTTAGTGATTGTCGAAGGCGTGTTGAAATTAATGCAGGATATTGAACCCGCCGGACTGTTTGCCCGAAATTTAGCTGAATGCTTAACTTTACAAGCAAAAGATAGGGGTCTTTTGAACGAGACCTTAGCTAATATACTAGATAACTTGCACCTACTAGGAAGTGGTAAATTTGATTTATTAAAACGCCGCTGTAATTGTAGCGACGAAGTCCTTGCCCACCACCTAAAGTCAATCAAATCATTAGACCCTAAGCCAGGTCTACAATTTGCATCCCATCAAATTGCAATTAGAGAACCAGATCTAAATGTTAAAAACCAAGATGATGGCTGGGTAGTAGAGCTTAATAGATCAAATTTGCCAAGTGTCTTTGTCAACAAAGACTACGCACGCGATGTTCAAAAACGTACAAGTGATCCCGACCAAAAAGAATTTATTCGAGAAAAAATCGCGGAAGCTAACTGGTTATCTAATGCACTTAAAAAGCGGAATGATACCATGCTTAAAGTTGGGAC
>JAPKEA010000082.1 GCA_028822275.1 Planktomarina sp.
AGAAGGAAGTAAAATTATTTCACTTTTGCGCGTCAGTCTCTGCAAAGACTGAAATCTTTCTGGGTCCTCTAAGCAGACAACGTTCTTAATTACCACCGAGGTATCGCTGACTTCTCTTACTTTTATAGATTTCATAGTATTTAAATCCTTGGAATCTCAGCCAATTAAAATCTGGGAGATCGTTGAAAGTTATTACGTGGAGGGTTAGAGTCTAAATGTCGCAAAGTTTGTGAATGGTGTCCATACCTTATTTAAGGTTTTAAGGTACATTCTAGATTAGCACAGGCTTATTATGTTCAGGGTTGCCTGCAGCATTACCTTTGGTTTGGCTTCAAAATTTGCAATATTGAGGGTAATTTTATGACTTTTTTAAAGTGGTCAGCGCGTTTGGGGCTTTACGGCTGCGTTATGCTGATTAAAGGAGGTAAGATCTATTTCCGTAGATAATCCAAATGCTTGAGCTGACTATATGGATAAGTTAGTGGGTACAGCACGGGACACTCTCGCTTGCTAATGGTTGGGAAAGCTACAAGAAAGTTTCTGTGCTTAACGCAGTTTTTCCTGAACCGGGCTGGCAGTTATCGATAACATCTAAATAACTAAGGCAATAATAAAATTCTCTATGACAGCGTTACCGATAATTGAATTGCAGGACTATCAGACCCAACAAAGTTGCTACCGCCGCAGGCGCCTGTATTTACAAGGTAGTTTGCCAGTATAAATCCCTATTTTTAAAGTTAGAAACAATCCAATATTTAATTATTTCATCTTGCCAGTATGACCATTTTGTTCGAGGAAGGCTTTGATGGTGTTCGTTACTTTTTCTTGCTCAACGCTAACCATTACCCTTGCAGCAACCAACTTTTCCTCTTGCGACTGAGAACTCTCCAACATTTTCTTTAATTCAGCATCTACGTTAGCCTGTTTCGCTACGCCTTGCTGAATGGCTTTGAGCTTATCTGAGTCTGGGCTTTTCATAACTTCTCCATACCACAAAAATAAATGAACAAAATAAATACTTACGTGAACTAGGATATTGGTGTGATGGTTTGGCGTTAGATTAATATTGGTACAGAAAACAT
Organism: Planktomarina sp.; assembly: GCA_028822275.1. Lineage (GTDB taxonomy): Bacteria > Pseudomonadota > Alphaproteobacteria > Rhodobacterales > Rhodobacteraceae > Planktomarina. The sequence continues at coordinate 1,083 of JAPKEA010000082.1, forward strand.
CATAATAAATTGTTCAAATACTGAGCCCTGACTTATGAACGAAACTGGAACTACTCTTCAAAGCCCTATAATTTTTTTACAAATTACTTTTATGTGAATGAGACTATTGTGGGTGATTTCATCAACTCGGTCCTTATTACAGGTGGGGAAGTCATAACAGTAAAGTAGTTACATATTACCAGCGCCAGAAGCCATCCTATACAAGATAACACCCTCTAATCATTTACTAAAGTTCAATCTGAACTGAACACGAGGTGCTCCATAATCTGTTTTTGAGTTTGTATTTTTCATCCTCATTCAAGATACTAAGCTTCTCAGTTCGGAGTTGCTCCTTCAATGAGGTATTACCTGCAAATGGTTGGCGCGCGCTTTTAATAATTTTCCAGTATCAATATCTCGGTCCGAATGTCACAAATTTTTTCCAACGAGGCCTTAGCGGTCTCAAGATCACCAAGATGAACTTAAATTGCCGATGTGAGAAGACTTTGTTGCACAAATCGGCTTGAGGTCATGCTTGTCCTTACCCCAGACGGACTTAGCCTACATCGACTGTTCCGGGAAGGCCAAGCGCCGTGAACCCGTTAAGGATCACCGCGTGGATTTAGATTGCTACGACCTGCCTATCGAAGTCACGCGCCGAGAGCCGTTGACCAAAGAGTTTAACACAAGGCATTTCCGTCTCAACGCGGCTTCGGCGGTGATATCCAGTCAACTGCCGCTACAATGCACGGCCCAGATATTTTGAGGATCGAACAGCTTTGTTTCGCACCCTCGCACAGGACGTATCAGGCTTCCACAGCTGAGCGTTTTTACGGGGTGGAATGACCGCATGTACAATGCGAGCCACAATAGCATCGTGGCATTTGCAAGTATCGTATGCACCGTCCACTCGGACGCTCCCGATTTCCTCGTCAGGTGGGATCTGACTGAGTAAGTCTGAAAGTACAGGCGCATCACCAATGCGGCTGCTCCTCGCCTCTGATTGCGCAAAATTCAGGTGTTTGCTCATCAATAATGATATGTATCTTGCGCCAGAGGCGGCGTTTTGATCGACCATGCTTGCGAGCACTCCACTCGCCTTCACCCTCCACTTTGATGCCAGAACTGTCTATCAGAAGGTGCAGCGGTCCCGTTGATCCTTGATAGGCAATAGCAACGGACAACGTCCTTTGTCGCCGACACAACGTACTGAAGTCCGGCACCGGCCAATTCAGCCCGATCAGTTTCAACAGGTTTTCCACAAAACCCGTGGCTTGCTCCAAGGGAAAACCGAACAGCACTTTGATCGTGAGGCAGGCTTGTATGGCCGCATCGCTTTACGCTTATTGACGATCACGTTTAGCTGAAGGCGCTGCACCCGTCCGTCGCAGCATCAAACCAAAGCGAAAGTGATCTGCGTTGCTTCAAGACCTGATTGTAGGCCACCCAGTTTTTGGTCTGGTAAGTCATCGGGATCCAGCTGCTCATGGACGACAGATATCACGCTGGATCCTCAACATGCCCCCCAGACAATTTGCGCAACAAAGCCCCTCCAGGATGTACTGTATCGACAAGGACTAGAGCCACTCGTAATAGCAAGGTGGACACCTTCAGCGCCCAGCAGGGAACTAAAATTAAGATATAGCAACATTTACTCCCTGAACGTGGAGCAGTCGCCGCGCAAATGATTGGAAATTCATGGCTTGGGGTCGGATTGAGCAACCGACCTAGGAGTATTTGGGTGACATATCGTGGTCCAACGCCCATCACCACTGCAACCTCAGGCCATAGCTCTTGGCTCAAATTTCCGCTTTTTGGCCTCCAAATTTAGGGAAAGCTATTCGATATTACATTTGCAACAATTATAATGTAATACTATACTGTACGACGGTCAGCTCTAAGTTTGGGGCCCTGAGTGCAAAGTGCCACAAAGCGGGAATTTATATCGGCCAGCTTTGCCGTTACGGGAGTAAGTAGCCAAGATCACCGATATTTTTGGTATGGACACCATTATAGCATCCTAGTCAAAATGTTAGTGCGATGCTATTAGACAAAAAAGGCTTAATCGGGGAAGTTAAGGTAATGTAGAAAAATAAACCCGCCCAAATCAAACATCACAGACCACTACTATTATAGCTGGATTATATTATGCCTGCTCACAAGAATATAAATTCTCATCAACACAAGAATAGGCTTATTTCTGGTCTATCGCCCCTTGGGTTTTTAGCGCTTGCTGCCTGTGGAGGCAGTTCTAAAGGCGGCAGTAGCGCTGGCTTTGCGCAGGCCAGAGAAACTATTAGTGAAAAAGGGCTCCTATTTAACGCTTTTACTTTCTTCGATTATAACAGTAACGGGCTTTATGACGATGGAATTGGGGCAAACCCAAAAGAGCCATCTGGTCGCACGGATGCTTTTGGCAAGATTACCCTAACAACAACGCAGGCTGACTACACTATCATTACGGTTACTGATGAAAGTACAATCGACCAATCGAGTGGAGTTGTACTTTCTGGGGTTACTTTTAAAGCACCCTCAGGCTCTAAAATGGTCACGCCCACAACCACATTGATGAAAGAGGGCAATTTAACGGCAGATCAAGTTATTGAAGTTCTTGGCCTACCCGCTGGCATGGACCCCTTGACCTTTAGCTCTTTTGCCACCGGCACTGATGCTCCCAGCAATGCGGACAAGCTTAAAGTTGAGAAAGTCAGCCAACAAATCATGAGTGTTGTAAGCGCATTTGCGGCGGCGGTTGAAGGCGCTGGCGCCGACCAGGCTAATGCGTACTCGGTTGCGCTAAAATCTGTTGCTGAAATTGTGCAATCAAAAGCGGCGAAGCTCACAGATACCAATGCCAATTCTGCTGATAAGGTCCTTAACTTGGCAAATCCCGATGACCTGGCCGCAATCCAGGCTAAAGTCTCGATTGAAGTTGCCAAGGATACTAACATTAACAAGGACGCCTTTGACCAGATTGCTGATAAGACCACATTAGCTGTTCAAAACGTCAATGTTGAGATTGGAAAAGTTACTAATCTAAATTCCATGTACGCTAAGAATGCGTTTTCCACAATTCAAGTTCTGATGGACCAGGTTAAAACAGCCTCAAAAGCTGAAGCTAATGGAGAGACTGGCAGCATTGCGTTCACTGACGCTGAGACGGTTAAAACTGCTGCTAGCAATGTGGCGCCTTCTTGGATCACTTTGAGTGCGAGCTCTATTAGTGAGGCTGCAACTTCACTTGTGATTGGCGAATTAAATACGACTGATATTGATCAACCTGAGAACAAGCCGTTTACATACTCAATTGCTGAAATATCAGGTACTGACTTTGCGTCATTCAGCATCAATCAGGTTACTGGAGAGCTCTCACTGAAGTCCCCGCCTGATTTTGAAACCAAACCTTCGTACAACGTTACGGTATTATCGACTGATGAGGGTGGTAAAACCTTCTCTAAATCATTTACGGTTTCTATATCCGATGCCAACGAAGCCCCCACTTTAACCGTACCTAATGACGGTTTAGTCACGGAAGATGCTGCCACAAGTACGATCACTGGCACGCTGCATGCCTTTGACCCTGAGAATGGTAGTGTCACCTATTCTGTTGTTGGCTCAACAGCCACTGGTGGCAGTTATATGGTAGCGGGAACGTATGGCATGCTTGTTTTAAACGCCTCCACAGGGGCCTATACTTATAGCCTAAACAACACAGCCACAGCGGTGCAAGCTTTAGGTGCAAGCAGCAGTGAAACGGAAAGTTTTTCTGTTCAAGTAACAGATGGGTCTAACACGCAGGCTGCTCAAAATCTGAGATTTACGATCAATGGCACCAATGATGCGCCAAGCAGTATTACGCTTAGCAGTACGGCCGTCATTGAGAATTCTTACGGTGCCAGTGTGGGGGCCTTTAGTTCAAGTGATGCAGAGAGTGATACTGTTAGTTTTTCTGTTGCAACTGGTGACGACGGCGTCTCATTTGAGATCGATGGTTCAAATAACCTCAAACTGAAGCCCTCTGTGGCAGTTGATATGGAAACAAAATCCACTTACACTGTCACGGTGGACGCAACAGATGGCACTGCCACGACCTCAAAAACCTTTACGATTAATGTTGATGACGACAATGAAGCCCCGACGCTGATGGTTCCTACAGATGGCTCTGTTAAAGAAGATGCCTTGAAATCAACCATAACTGGCACGCTTACTGGTTCTGATCCAGAGAATGATAGTTTAACCTATTCTGTTGTTGGCTCAACGGCCTCTAGTGGCAGCTATACGGTAACTGGAACGTATGGAACGCTGGTTCTAAACGCCTCCACAGGGGCCTATACTTTTACGCTAAACAACTCAGCCACAGCGGTGCAAGCACTAGGGGCCAGTAGTTCTGAAATCGAAAATTTTTCTGTTCAGCTAACCGACTCTTTCAACACAACCACGGCACAGAATTTAAGCTTCACAATTCAGGGCGCCGATGATGCCCCGAGCAGTGTAACGCTGAGCGGCACAAGTGTGTTTGAGAACTCTGCAGGTGCCATTGTTGGGGTTTTGAGTGCCAGTGATGCAGAAGGCTCCGATGTCAGCTATTCAATCGCAGATGCAGGTGATGCGACGTCTTTTGAAATTTATGGGTCCAACATCCTTATGCTGAAGTCGTCTGTCACTGCCGACTTTGAAGACAAGTCCAGTTACAGTATTATCGTGGATGCGTCAGATGGTGACCTTACAACATCGAAAAACTTTATCATCTCGATTAGTGACGTGAATGAAGCGCCGACACTGACAGTTCCTACAGGTGGTGCTGTAACTGAGGATGCTGCTAAATCAACCATAAGCGGCACTCTTATTGGCTCTGATCCTGAGAATGATAGTTTAACCTATTCTGTTGTTGGCTCAACAGCCGCTAGTGGCATTTATACGGTATCTGGAAAATACGGCACGCTGGTTTTGAATTCCTCCACAGGGACCTATACGTACACGCTAGACAAAACGTCGACGGCGGTGCAAAATTTAGGTGCAAGCAACAGTGAATTGGAAAGCTTTTCTGTTCAGATAACCGACGGTTCAAATACGCCGTCCGCTAAAAGCCTTAGCTTTACGATCAATGGTAGTGGTAGTACATCTGTGACTGGCTTCGTGCAGAACGGCCCGCTCGCGAATGCTTGGTCGTTCCTGGACCTCGATAATGATGGCCTTTGGGACGATGAAACTGAAACGCGAATTCGGACAGAAGCAGCAGACGGGGCGAATGGCGCTGGCTATTATGCCTTAAGCACAACGGCCACAGATTATACACTCGTGGCCTACACTGATGAGACCACAGTGGATACCAAGACAAACACTCCATATGGTGCAGGTGTTACTCTAAAGGCGCCAATCGGTTCGAAAATGATTACGCCCAATACCACGCTGGTAGAAAGCTTTATGGCTGCTGATCCGGGTTCAACAGCTGCCGAGGCTGCGTCGAAAGTTGCGACTGTTATGGGGTTGCCAGCTGGTCTTGACGTAACGACCTATGACGCTTACGCGGATCAGTCAACAATGACAGATGACCAGAAAACCACAGCTCTTGCGGTACAAACGGCCAACAACAAGATCATGACTGTTGTGAACACTTTTGCAGCCGTAGCTGATGGCTCCGGTATGGCTGCTTCTGATGCCTTCAATCTGGCAATTGGAGCAATGGCTGACGTTGTTAAAGCAAAAATAACAGCTGGTCTGAAACTGAATTTCACAACCGACCTGGCCGCTATCGTCACCGAAGTAAAAGCTAGTTTGTCAATACATGCTGCAGCAAACCCTACCCTAAACATCAGCGTTTCGGAATTCAACTCTGTAATGGTCGAGGCTGAAAAAGCGGTTAATAACGTGGTCACCAAAATTGAGGCCCTTACCATCACGAATTCGGACGCAGATAAACTAGCGGTTATTGGGATCATTGGCTCTGTGGTAAAAGAAGTAAAAGCGGCTGCTATAGTCGTGGAAGGTGGAGGTACTCTAGTTATTGACAGTGCCACCCTCTCTAATCTTGAAGCTAAAATTAGCAATAACGCTCCATCAGACATCACATTGACGAGCGGCGACAGCGTTGTGACCACTGTTGAGATTGCAGAAAATGCACAGTCACTGGTTATCGGAACTATGGCGGCAGTTGATGTGGATACGGATGATACGTTCAGGTTCGCAGTCTCTGGCGGTGATGATGCCGCCAAGTTTATGATAAACGCCAATACAGGTGTACTGTCTCTTCTCGCTCAGCCTGACTATGAAACACAAACATCCTATGAAGTTGGCGTTAAAGTTACTGATACGGGTGGAACAGGTAAGACCTATGTTGAGGTGTTCACCATTACTGTAGGCGACATACTTGAAGGCAATACATTCGGTATTAACTCCTCTAAAGTTGTTTGGACGGATTATGATCCATCTACGGAAGCAGATATCACAAACACTGCACATAGTAGCACATCAGGCACTGCGGTCATTTTTGGATCCGAAGCAATCAAATTAAATCTTACAAACCTTATAAACTTCACTGATGGCGATGCTGCGACTGTTGGCAAATCACCTGACTTGAAATTCACTTTGGACACAGTCCCTATCGGAGCTGGTATCGGCACTGTTACCGCCACGATAACTGACGGCTATAATGCAGTGCGCACGGATACCGAAAGCCAACTTTCACTGGAAGTAAAAGTAAACTACAGTGGTGATGGAACTGTAGCAACATTGTCAGTACCCGGACAAACAGCAGCAGGCAGCTATACTAAGTCTGATGGAGCTACCGTAACATTTAACGTAAAAAATGTTGACAGTGATGCTTTCAGCATAACGGCTGCGGATGCGGTTACCAGCCTTCCAGCCTCACTCAGTGTTAAAATGGATGCGCTTTACAATGCATTCGTTAGTGGCGCGGGCAATTCATCATTTTTGATAGCTGGCACATATAATTTTAAAGTGGAGACAACCTTACCTCTGCAAGATGCAGCTAAAACTGACGTATCAACTTTTAGTACTAATGTGGAACTGGTAGCAAGCACTCCAACAAATACGCTAACCGGTACTGCTATTGCTGATACGTTGATTGGTGGGGCGACTGCTGAAGTAATCGATGCTGGAAAAGGAGTAGACACAATTGCCACAGGCGCTGGTGATGACCTTGTAGTGCTCCGCACTGGTGACGGTTCTAGCACTTCGATAACTGACACAGTTAGCGACTTTATTGTTGGAACTGATAAGTTCCAACTGAATGGAGGCTTGGTATTTACTGACCTTAACATCGCTGCTGATAGTGCTAATTCTGATAACAGTGTAATCACGATCATTGCCTCAAATGAGTATTTGATGGTTGTTGCTGATGTTGTTTTCAGTGCTTTGACCTCTGACGATTTCATTGCTGTGGATATAGCTTAATCATAATAAGATGAAATGGCGCAGGCCCTTATGCTGTCCGCACTAACTTTTTGCTTGCTACTTAAGGAAAGTCTGAACATGGAGGTCTCCGGAGCGTAGTGTTTTCTGGCTGCGGCTCGAATGCACAGAACCCGCGGCTTTGAGGCCACTCTTGCAGCTGCTGTGCATAGATTTCGAGGATTTCAGGCAATCTCCTCCCTCAGTAACCTTCGCGCAAGGTAGAGCTTGGCAAGCGCCATAAGGCTGCACATCTGCGCCTCGTTTTCGGCCAGCCGCCGATAGCACACCTGGTGATAGCCGAACTGGCATTTAATCACCCTAAACACGTGCTCGA
>JAPKEA010000083.1 GCA_028822275.1 Planktomarina sp.
ATTTTAAGAGGCCTTCCTTGTCGAAAGAAGTCGGAAAGTTTGATTGCATGAACGGCTCCTTAGGATGTTATATCTTAGTTTTATATGCGTTCTATATACTTCTGGTATTGTGAGGCAAGAGCTGCTTGAGGTCGCAACCAACGGTTTATAGCTAAGGGGGCTTACGATTTGCCATTGAAAGTTGGTGATAAGCGGGCATATTAGAAACATGGTAAAGTCTGAAAATCAGCATACATCCCTTGAACCAATCGAAATGTGGTTGAAAAGAGGTGGACTACGGCCAACCCGGCAGAGAGTTGTTTTAGCTGAACGCTTGATTGGGGATGGTAAAAATAGACATGTGACTGCTGAAAGTTTGTTTGCGGCCGGCAACGATTTTAGAAATAAAGTGTCTTTGGCGACAGTCTATAATACCTTGCGTGCGTTTTGCGATGCAGGTTTGATGCGTGAAATCACAGTTAACGGATCTAAAAGCTATTTTGATACCAATATGACTGATCATCCCCATTTCTTTTGGGAAGATACTTCTCAATTAGTAGACGCGCCGGCAGGCGAACTGAAAATCAGCCTTTTGCCAGATGCGCCTGAGGGCACAGAAATTTCAAAGGTTGACGTTGTAATCCGGCTGCGTCGTAAGTTTTAAAAGCTCTAGCAGTTAGCTGCGCTTTGAAAGCTATGTCCATTATTATTAAGCTATTGATTAATAAAGGACATTACAAATTTTTGAACCATATCTAGATATTACTTAGCGCAAATGATGTAATTCGTAAGTACATAAAAAATATAATTCTAATCAATTTTTATCACGAATTCTAATTCATCTAGTTTTGAGCGCATTGCAAGGTACTGTCTCCCACGGTATCAGCGCCCTAATTGTTGTTTTCCCAAAAGGTGCACGGCTATGACCGAAGCGAAGAAATTGTTTATAAAAACGTATGGCTGTCAGATGAACGTATATGACAGTGAACGCATGGCTGAAACCTTGGGAGCGCAAGGGTATGTGCAAACCCAAATTGCCGATGATGCTGATATGATTTTACTCAACACTTGTCATATTCGAGAAAAAGCAGCTGAGAAAATTTACTCTGAGTTGGGGAAGTTTAGAAGTTTGAAAGATGCTAAACCAAATCTCAAAATCGGTGTTGCAGGCTGCGTGGCTCAGGCTGAAGGAGCTGAAATCATTCGCCGCCAGCCGATGGTTGATTTGGTTGTTGGCCCTCAATCTTATCATAAGCTGCCTCAAATGGAGGTGCAAGTTCAGGCCGGGTATCGTGCCTTAGATACGGATTTTCCGGAAGAAGACAAATTTGATCATTTGGCGAAGCGTCCAAAAGCAAAGCGTGGCCCAACTGCTTTCTTAACAGTTCAAGAAGGCTGTGATAAATTTTGTGCGTTTCGTGTCGTCCCTTACACACGAGGTGCTGAAGTTAGTCGTCCTTCGGAACGGGTTTTAGCCGAAGCTGCCGACTTGGTCGAACGTGGAGTGAGTGAACTTACTCTGCTTGGTCAAAACGTAAATGCATATCACGGCCACCCTGGTGGATTGGCAGGTTTGATTTGGCAATTGTCCGAAATCAAAGACCTTAAGCGAATCCGATTTACCACAAGCCACCCAAATGATATGGATCAGGCGTTGATTGAAGCGCACGGTACGTGCGAAAAGCTTATGCCGTATCTGCATCTGCCTGTGCAGTCAGGAAGTAACAAAGTTTTAAAGGCAATGAATCGCAAGCATACGCGAGAAAGCTACTTTTCTATTGTGGATCAGATCCGCAAGGCACGTCCTGATTTGCTTTTGTCCGGTGATTTTATTGTTGGTTTTCCTGGTGAGACTGATGCAGATTTTGAGGATACTCTGGATTTGGTGCGTCGGGTGGGATACGGTCAAGCCTATTCGTTTAAATACTCCGCTCGTCCGGGAACACCGGCTGCCGAGAGGGGCGAGGTTGATCCGAAAGTAGCAACTGCACGTCTACACATTTTACAAGCGCTTTTGTTGGAGCAACAGTACGCTGCGCAGGCTTCTATGGTAGGGCGTTACGTAAAAGTTTTGTTTGAAAAGAAAGGTCGCAAAGAAGGTCAGCTAATAGGAAAGTCCGAGTACCTTCACGCTGTCCATGCGTTCGCTCCTGTTGATATGTTGGGACAAGTTGTGCCTGTTCGAATTATTAAAGGTATGACTAATTCATTGACTGGGGAACTTCTTTCATAGAACCGCGCTCAAAATTTGTTGGTAAGGTATGGTGAGTGATTGCATTTTGCGCTTATTTTGCGCCATTAAACATTAAAATCTTATTTTTAGTTTGTACCTGTCGCAACACTTGCTACATTTACGGTAGAAATATCGACACAATTTAGGACCTAATAGGGGACATCCTTGGCAGACGACGCCGTATTAATTACCTCCGTTCAAAATGAAACTCGAATCGAATTTCCGGAAAACCGTCTTCTTGCCGGGCTCTGTGGTGAATTTGACCGAAACCTGACCACGATTGAAGCTGATCTGTCACTGCAAATTGTGCGCCGAGGAAATCAACTGTTATTGATTGGTGACGAGGACAGCCGAGCCCGGGCTGGTTCTATATTGCCCGCTTTGTATAATCGCCTTGAGCAAGGGCGCAGTGTCCAGACTGCAGACATCCTAGCTGAGCTACGGATGCATGTTACCAAAGACACGACTGCGGAGCCAGGTGGCGGTACGCAGATGGAAATGTTCAGGGGTGGTAAGATTGAGATTAAGACCCGAAAGAAACTTATTGAGCCGCGCACAGACGCCCAGCACGCTTACGTCCAAGCATTGTTCAAAAACCAAATGGCTTTTGGCATTGGCCCAGCTGGCACGGGCAAGACTTATCTCGCTGTAGCTGTTGGTGTGTCAATGTTTATCACTGGACAAGTTGATAAAATTATTCTGTCGCGTCCTGCGGTTGAGGCTGGGGAGAGACTTGGATTTTTGCCTGGTGACATGAAGGAAAAAGTTGATCCCTACATGCAGCCGCTCTACGACGCGTTGAATGATTTTCTCCCTGTCAAGCAGATGACAAAGCTGATTGATGACAAGGCTATCGAAATTGCACCTTTGGCATTTATGCGGGGCCGAACTTTAGCTAACGCCTTCGTTGTGCTGGATGAAGCGCAAAATGCAACATCAATGCAAATGAAAATGTTTCTTACTCGTTTGGGTGAAGGTAGTAGAATGGTCATTACGGGAGATAGGACGCAGATCGATTTGCCCCGCGGTGTGAAGTCGGGTCTGGCGGATGCGGAACGTCTTTTGGCATCCATTCCAAAAATCAGTTTCAATCATTTCACCTCTAAGGATGTGGTACGTCATCCATTAGTCGCTGCAATTGTTGATGCTTATGATGCAGACACTCCATGAGCGTTATTTTTGATCTCGTGTTTGAGGATCTGCGTTGGGAAAAGAAAAACCTTACCGAGATTGCTACGAAAGTTGGCGCCGAATTTTCAGAGTATTTTGATCTTCCAAAAGGCGCAAGCGCTGTCGTGATGGGTTGCAATGATGATGCTATCGCTGTTCTCAACAAAAACTTCCGCGGTAAACTGCAGGCAACTAATGTGTTGTCGTGGCCTGGTTCGAACCTGGCGGCTAAAGGGCCGGGCGACTTGCCTTTGTCTGCAATTGATCCAGAGCTTGGTGATATAGCGATTTCCTATGAGACTTGCATGCGTGAGGCTGCGAGTGCTGACATAGATCATACTGATCATATTACACATCTGCTGATCCACGCCACATTACACTTGTTGGGCTATAATCATATTGAAAACGATGACGCTGACATAATGGAAAGTGTTGAAATCAAGATCCTTGCCAAGTTAGGTATTTCTAACCCATATTACACAAGTGGTGAAATTAAATGATCGGTAAAATGCCAAATAATGGTGATGACATACTCAGCCCAGATTCTATAGAAGACCCTTCCAGCAGGATTTTACAGGAACTTGGAATTTGGGGGCGCTTAAAATGGGTGTTGACCGGTCAAACCTATAAAGGTGGCCAACGAAATGCGTCACTCCAAACCGGTGAGTATGTTCAACCTGGAATTTGGAACTTGAGGCAATTGCGTGTTGAAGATGTAATGGTGCCACAGGCTGATATTAAATCAGTCCCAATTACGATTACGAAAGAAGATCTGGTAGATATTTTTCGTGAAAATGGCCTGACAAGATTGCCAGTCTATAACAGAACTCTTGATACGCCACTGGGCTTCGTTAATCTCAAGGATGTTGCGCTGAGGCATGGATTTAATGCGTCCGGTGGACGGTTTGCGCTTAAAACAATGCTAAGACCGTTGATTTTTGTTCCCCCGTCAATGCCTATTGGTGTTTTGCTGACTAAAATGCAGGCGGACCGCATCCATATGGCCTTAGTCATTGATGAATACGGTGGCACAGATGGCCTTGTAACGATTGAGGATTTGATTGAGCAAGTTATAGGAGAGATCGAGGATGAGCATGATCCTGACGAAGGTGATTTTTGGATTGTCGAAAAGCCAGGTTGTTATCTTGCTCAGGCAAAAACGCCCCTAGAGGATTTCCAAATCGAAATTGGTCGTGATTTGTCTAATGTGGAGGAAGTCGATCCCGAGGAAGTCGAAACGCTCGGGGGCTTAGTTTTTATGTTACTTGGACGGGTTCCTGCGCGTGGTGAGGTAATAAACCATCCGGCTGGTGTCGAGTTTGAGATCGTCGATGCAGACCCCCGACGGGTGAAACGGCTACGAGCATATGTTCAAAACCCAGAGCCTGCATAACTCTTGGGAAAAATTTCCTGTCTGGTTGAAATCATTTTGGATTTTTATTGCAGGGGGTATTTCCGCACTAGGTCAAGCACCTTTTGATATTCCAGTTCTGACGCTTTTGGGCCTCGCATTTGGGATTTGGGCTATACAGGAACGCGTTACCTTCAAGCCTTTTATAGGTGGTTGGGTGTTAGGGTTTGGATATTTTTCAGGCAGTTTATATTGGATTATTGAGCCTTTCTTGGTTGATGTGGCAGCTACAGGCTGGATGGCACCCTTTGCTTTGGTGAGTTTATCTGGAGGATTGGCGATTTTATGGGGACTTGCTTTCAAAGCGGTGCGCGGTTGCCATGGCTTAATGCTATGCTTCAGTTTGACTGCTGCAGAATTTGCACGGGCCTACCTTTTAACAGGATTTCCGTGGGTTTTAATTGGCTATGTATGGATTGATACTCCGGTGTATCAACTGGCCGCGTGGATTGGGCCACATGGAATGACATTTTTGACGTTATTGTGTGCATGGGGTCTTGGCCGTCGTGGCTCCGGTTCAATAGCGTCTAGGTTGGTTGCAATTTCAGTAGTATTTTTTATACCGTTTTTACCCTCTATAAAAGGTCCTTCGGGGCCTAGTGATGCACCAATTATTCGTTTGATAAATCCCAATGTTGCTCAAAAAGACAAGTGGCATCTGGACAAAATGGACGAAGTTTTTGACTATCAGATTATGTTAACTCAAGCAGAACCTCAGGTTGATCTTGTGGTTTGGCCTGAGGCTTCGGTTTATATGCCACTTGATAAAGCCCGCCATGAAATTAGTGAAGCTGCGGGTGATGCATCGGCTCTAGTGGGAGTGCAGCGAATAAGCGAAGAGCTGCGTTTCTACAATTCGGCGGTAGTGATAGATTCCAAGGGAGACATCTCTGGGACTTATGACAAAAATCGTTTAGTCCCCTTTGGTGAGTTTATACCATTGAGCTACTTGGCCGCAAAATGGGGGTTACAGGACTTTGCTGGATTAACGGGTTTTGGTTTTTCTGCTGGGAGCGGTGCCACAACTATAGAAATAGCGGGTCTGGGGCAGGTACAACCTTTAATCTGCTATGAGGCAATTTTTCCGCAATATGTGGGGCGCACCTTAGAACGCCCTGCGCTTTTAATCTTAATTAGCAACGACGCCTGGTTCGGTAGTTTTCAGGGGCCAGCACAACATTTTGCTCAAGCGCGGGCCAGAACGATCGAGCTGGGCCTTCCTTTAGTGCGGGTTGCTAATCGTGGTGTAACTGCGATTATTGATGCCAAGGGAGGAATTGATGCTGTTCTTTGGCCTACTGAGCGGGGTTCAATTGACGCAGCAATTCCAATTGCAATTCCACCAACATTTTATGCTAAATATCGAGATTTACCTTTATCATTATTATTTTTAATAGTATTTTCTACTATTTTTCTAGGTTGGGTGCGACGGAAATTCTTAACTATTTCTTGACGATCAAATGATCAACGTCTACGAAGAAACCGCTGCAACGGCTTCCTGAAGCAGCTCTCATTTCTAACGGAGCATTTCCCAATGGCACGTTCTAATTACATCTTTACGTCTGAATCTGTATCCGAAGGTCACCCCGATAAATTATGTGATAGAATTTCAGATGCGGTTTTGGACGCCTTTTTAGCTGAAGAGCCGGAAGCACGGGTGGCGGTAGAGACATTTGCTACAACAAATCGGGTGGTCATTGGTGGAGAAGTCGGCTTGTCTGACCAAGATAAGCTATTGAAAAGCATGAATGGAATTGAACAGATAGCGCGCGATTGCATAAAAGATATTGGCTATGAGCAAGATAAATTTCACTGGCGAACCGTCGAAATAACCAACCTTTTGCACGAGCAATCCGCCCACATTGCACAGGGTGTAAACGCAAGTTCACATAAAGATGAAGGCGCCGGTGACCAGGGAATTATGTTTGGCTATGCAACATCTGAAACGCCAGAGTTTATGCCGGCTCCCATTCAATATTCTCATGCCATACTGCGACGCCTATCAGAAGTACGTAAAAATGGTACCGAACCGGTTCTTCGGCCCGATGCAAAATCGCAAATTTCATTGCGTTATCTTGACGGAAAACCGATCGGTGTAACCTCTATAGTGCTCTCAACGCAGCATACATCTGAAGATCAAGACAGTGCCTTTATTCGCTCTATCGTAGAGCCCTATATTCGTGAGGTGATCCCGCAAGAATGGATAACGCCTGAGACTGAGTGGTGGATTAATCCAACAGGAACGTTCGTAATTGGCGGTCCCGATGGTGATACTGGGCTTACCGGTCGCAAAATTATCGTGGATACATACGGTGGTGCGGCACCTCATGGTGGCGGTGCGTTCTCAGGAAAAGATCCAACGAAAGTAGATCGGTCTGCCGCTTATGCAGCACGTTATTTGGCTAAGAATGTTGTTGCTTCTGGCATGGCTGAACGTTGCACTTTACAGCTTGCTTATGCGATCGGTGTCTCCAAACCGTTGTCGATCTACGTTGATACGCTTGGCACTGGTCAAGTTGAGGATGCTGCAATCGAACGTGCTGTAGCGCAATGTATGGATCTAACGCCTCGCGGTATTCGAGAACACTTGGGCATGAACCGCCCAATCTACGAACGCACTGCGGCCTACGGGCACTTTGGGCGTTCACCTGAAAAGGATGGTGGGTTCAGCTGGGAAAAGATTGATCTGGTTGAAGAGCTCAAAAAAGCTGTATAGCTGTAATTTGTGGGCGCTGGCCTGGTTTTATCAATTCAATGCGCGCGAGACTGTGTATTTTCTGTGAGAGATGGCGATGGAATACCGGAATTTTTATGGCCGAATTCGAGGTAAGTCTCTCAAGCCCGCCCAGCAGCGTTATCTATCAGAGGATTTGCCCGGGCTGTCGGTTGCAGGCATTACGCGTGAAGAAAACCCTAAGCGTACGTTTTTAGATATAAATTCTTTTGCTGCTGGAAAACCACTTTGGCTTGAGGTTGGATTCGGTGGTGGTGAACATATTGTTAACCAGGCTTTGAACAACCCGGAAGTCCAATTTTTGGGAGTTGAGCCCTATATCAACGGCGTTGCTATGCTCTTGGGTAAAATCCGCCAAACTGGAGTGAAGAATATAAGGGTACACATGGGAGATGTGCGCAATCTGATGGATGTTTTACCAGCTGGATCTGTCGAAAAAGCATTTCTTTTATACCCGGATCCATGGCCGAAATTGCGTCATCATCGTCGACGATTTGTGACCCCTGAACATCTTGGGCCCTTTAATACTGTGTTAGCAAAAGGCGCTGAATTTCGAGTCGCAACGGATATTGAGGATTACGTGCGCCAAACGTTGCAAGAAGTTCAAAAAGCTGGATTTGAATGGTTGGCTGAAGGTCCGGAAGATTGGCGTCAGCCTTGGAGTGATTGGCTTTCAACACGGTATGAGCAAAAAGCACTGCGTGAGGCGCGTACTCCGCACTATATGACTTTCCAAAAATCATAGCTCTTAGCAAGCTGAGGTGTGGACCTCTGTTTGCATGGACGTTATTAACCCACAAAGAAAAATAGGGAAAATACATGTCAGGCCAAAGTAGACCAATTCCAATGACATCACATAAATCTGGTCCTTTGTTGGGTCAGGCAGACGTGTCAGGCGATAAATCAATTTCGCATAGGTCACTTATATTGGGTGCGCTATCAGTTGGAGAGACTAAAATCCAAGGTTTGCTTGAAGGTGACGATGTCCTCGATACCGGCAAGGCAATGCGGGCTTTCGGGGCTGAGGTGGTCAATCACGGAGCTGGCTCTTGGTCTGTGCATGGAGTGGGTGTCGGGGGCTTTGCAGAGCCTGATCACGTAATTGATTGTGGGAATTCTGGGACTTCTGTGCGTTTGATAATTGGAGCTATGTCCACAACTGGTATAAATGCAACCTTCACCGGCGATGATAGCCTTAAC
>JAPKEA010000084.1 GCA_028822275.1 Planktomarina sp.
ACCATAGCCACGCCATTATTACCTTTGTATTTGTGAGCGAAGGCGAGACCTGTGCCTAGCGGCACCTGCGCACCGACGATACCATGACCGCCGAAGAACTTTTTTTCGCTTGAAAACATGTGCATGGAGCCACCTTTACCCTTTGAGTATCCACCGCTGCGGCCAGTCAATTCGGCCATCACGCCGTCAGCCTCCATGCCGCAAGCTAGCATGTGACCGTGATCTCGGTAGGAGGTTACTCGCTTGTCACCTTCCTCAGCAGCAGCTTCCAATCCTACCACAACTGCCTCTTGACCGATATAGAGGTGGCAAAATCCACCAATTAAACCCATTCCATATAGTTGGCCGGCTTTTTCTTCAAAGCGCCTGATGAGCAGCATTTCACGGTAAAAATGTAGTAGTTGTTCTTTTGAGATATTTGCCTTGCTTGTTTTTTTAGCAGCCATTAGGACCTCTTGAAAATATAGTTTAGCATTAAACTATCTGTATCATAAAAAGATCAGGAATGAAAAACACTTTATTTAATAAATTATTTTCAACTAAAAACAATGGTTTAGTTTAATCTTATTGGATTACTATTTCGTCTGGTCTAATATAACCTAGTAAAATCCGTGCTTGCTGGTCGAGTAAATCTAAGTCTAGATAATGATCAGAGAGCCGTAACGTTTTATTTTCAAGGTGCTTAATTGATGTTTTTAACTGATCTAAATTTTCTTGAAGACCGTCGGCTTCGGCTATGTAGTGTGCACGACGTAGTACGCCGTAGTCGCCCTGGATAGCAGAAAAACAGAAATAAGCAGCGAGGGTCAATGAAACCATCGTTACGGCCACTGGACCTATTGGGGGTGCTATTCTTCCTGCCATCTTTGCCTCATGCCTCTTGCGGGCGTTGAAGACTTATCGCACAAATTTATTCCATTGTGAATCCCCTGATTCGTACTATTGATCAGAAATTGACGCTTGGTAGATACTGTTGATTGTTTCAGACAAAACTTCATTAAAATAAGCAGTATTTTGGTGAGCAGATAAGCCCTCTGTCAACGCTCTTGAGAAGCTCGCGATCATGCCGGTGTTTTGGGCTAGACGGGAATTAGCCTCTTTGCGATCGTATCCTCCGGACAAGGCAACGGTAGACAACACATTCGGGTGTTCAACAATTGTGCGATAGTGGTTTGCATTTTCTGGCAGTGTCAGTTTCAGCATTACGTTTTGATCAACGGGGAGGGTGTCCAGCGCTTCATTTAAAGTAGCCTTCAGCATATCCTCGGCATTTTTTTTATCTGATATGTTGATTGAAATTTCGGGCTCAATTATTGGCACTAATCCGTGGCTTAATATTTTTGCTGCTAAATCAAATTGTTGGGCAATAATCTTTTGGATGCCTTGAGGATTTGCTTCATCAATCAACGATCGCATTTTTGTTCCAAAAACACCAAGATCGGAGGCACGGTTAAGTAAGACTTCAAGGTTGGAAATAGGCTTCATTAGCTGGACGCCGTCACTCAATGATAAAAGGCCTTTGTCGACCTTCAAAAAGGGCACCACGCCTCGGTTTTCCCAAAGGTATTTTGGACTGGGAAGGCCACAGATTGTCCTGTCCATTGTGTTTTCAAACAAAATTGCCCCAATGACTTTGTTGCCGGTGAAATCTGGTGCACATACAATTCGTGTGCGCATTTCATGTATTTGATCATACATTTGTTCATCATCAATATATTCATCCGCGCGAACTCCGTATGCCGCTAAGGCTTTGGGGGTAGAGCCACCTGATTGATCCAAAGCCGCAATGAAACCACGCCCTGCGCGTATAATATCGAGTTGTTTTTGATGTACCACGCTACACTCCCATACGTTCTTTGCATAAAATCTGTTTAGCAGTCTTAGTTATAATCTTCAACAATGTTGGCGCTAACATATTGAATTAATATATTATTTTATCAAAGCAGCAACTCCGGGGAGGGTCTTGCCCTCCATCCACGCCAGAAATGCACCACCAGCAGTTGAAATGTAGGAAAACGACTCAGCAGCCTTGGCTTGGTTCAATGCGGCAACTGTGTCGCCGCCGCCAGCCACTGAAATTAAGTTACCGGCTCTTGTCAGTGATGCTGCGGCTTCTGCTGCGGTATTTGTTGCTTGGTCAAAGGGTTCTATTTCGAAAGCGCCTAGAGGTCCGTTCCAAATTAGAGTTTTTGCTTTAGCTAAACACTCTTTAATTTGTGCTACGGTTTCTGGCCCTGCATCGAGTATCATTGCTTCGGCAGGACAGTCGGATGAAGCCACTGTCTCGTGCGCTGCATTCGCTACAAACTCTCTGGCGACTACAATATCTTTTGGTAGAATAATGTCACAACCCTGGGCTTTCGCTTTTGTTAAAATCCCACGTGCGGTATCTATTAAGTCATGTTCACAAAGGCTTATCCCAACATTATGACCTATCGCGGCGAGGAATGTGTTTGCCATACCGCCACCCACAACCAAGTGGTCAACTTTGCCTACAAGATTATCCAGAATCTTTAGTTTAGTGGAAACTTTTGCGCCACCGACCAATGCCACAACAGGCCGTTTTGGTGTGCCAAGAGCTGCTTGGAGAGCATTGAGCTCAGATACCATTAGTATTCCAGCGCATGCAGGCCTTAACCTAGCAATTGCTTCGGTAGACGCATGCGCGCGATGTGAAGCTGAGAACGCATCATTGCAATATATATCACCCAAATCAGCTAGGCGTTGTGCTAAGTCAATATTATTTGTCTCTTCACCAGGCTCAAATCGAATGTTCTCGAGCATCACTACTTGGTTTTTAGCAAACGCGATTGCCTCGGGTGCGGCGTCTAGTGTGGTGAATTTTACTGGTACGCCAAGTGCTTTTTCCATTGCTGGAAGTGTTATTTTGAGTGACATTTCGTTTACAAATTTGCCCTTTGGTCGTCCAAAGTGTGCAATCAGAACGGGCGTGCCACCAGCTTTGAGAATATGGTGTAGTGTTGGAACTATACGGTCGATGCGGGTGGTGTCTGTTACAATTCCATTTTTGACTGGCACATTGATGTCGACACGTGTCAACACACGCTTTCCCGTTAGGTCCAAATCTTCGAGTTTATTCCAACCCATACCCGCTCTCCTCTGGTGAATGCTTCTGTAACACTCGATATTTAGGCCTGGGTCAACCGGTTGGGTCTTTTCCTTTGCTTCAATTCTCATTAAGAAGCCTCAGATATAAAAGGAATGCCCAATGGCCAAGATTAAAGATCCTGAAAATACAATTCTGATTGAGCTCAAAAATGGCACAGTCACCATCGAACTTTTGGCCGATGTGGCCCCTCTACATACAGCGCGAATGAAAGATCTTGCACGCTCTGGTCAATACGATAATGTGGCTTTTCATCGTGTAATTGATGGCTTTATGGCGCAGACTGGCGACGTGCAGTATGGTGATATGGAAGACGGTTTTAACTTGCGAATGGCGGGTACTGGGTCATCAGATCTGCCAGATCTGACAGCGGAGTTTTCAAAACTACCACATGATCGTGGTTCTTTGGGAGCCGCTCGCTCTCAAAACCCAGATTCTGCAAATAGCCAGTTTTTCATAAATTTCAGTGATAATAGCTTTCTGAACGGCCAGTATACAGTTTATGGCCGTGTTATTTCTGGCATGGAGCATGTTGATGCTATCCAACTGGGAGAGCCTGCTGAAAACCCGGATCGTATGATAAGCGTGAAAGTTGCCGCAGATGCGTAGGCTGGTTTTGGCATTGATGTTGAGTGCAGGCCCTGCATTTTCAGCAGGTCTGGAAATTCAGGTTGTGGGCGAAACTGCTAATGGAACAATCAAGATTGATCTTTTTGAAGATGTAGCGCCTTTACACGTGGCTCAAATTACTGCTCTGGCGGCGGCAGGTAAATATAATGGAGTTGTCTTTCACCGGGTGATACCTGGTTTTATGGCTCAAACTGGTGATGTGAAATTTGGCAAAGATCCCAGCGATATGTCTATGGCAGGTCGGGGGGGATCTGATCTTCCAAATATTATTGCTGAATTTTCAAATGTGCCCTTTGACCGTGGTGTCGTAGGTATGGCACGTTCGCAAAGTCCGGACAGTGCTAACAGCCAATTCTTTATAATGTTTGCGCCGGGATATCACCTGAATGGGCAATATACCGTTGTGGGGCATGTTACAGACGGCATGAAATTTGTTGATTCTTTAAAACTCGGTCAGCCTGGATCTGGCGCCGTTGACGGCAATCCAGATCAAATACAGAAGGTTATTGTTACTGATTAGATGTCTGTAGGCTAAAGATAAAAGGCGCAATGGATTTTTCCAAAGCGCCTTTTTTTTGTAGTTCTCGATTTAACACTAATTAATCAAACACCGGTTTAACCATCAAAATCTACAACTTCCATCAAACGTAACGCGTCGCTACGTAGTTTTGCGATAGCTGTCAGATTGACGTTATCTGGTGTGAAATCACCCCAGCTTTTTACCAGTGGGTCTGCTTCTGTACCGGGTGCAATCGGGTACTCAAAATTGTCTGAGGCATAGATTTCCTGAGCTTCTGGTGAAGCTAAAAATTCCATTAAGGCTACAGCATTGTCGCGGTTTGGGGCGTGTTTTGTGAGGGCCAGGCCTGAGACATTGACATGTGTGCCGCCGCTTTGAAATTCGGGGAACTCGACTGTGACGCTTTCGGCCCAAGCTCGTTGATCTGGATTTCCTAGCATCTTCCCCATGTAGTAGGTGTTTCCAAGTGAAATATCACAAACGCCGGCCCAAATAGCTTTAACCTGCGCGCGATCATTGCCCTGTGGCTTTTGCGCTAAATTTGCTTTTAACCCTTTCAACCATTTTAGCGTTTCCGCTTCACCGTGGTGGTGCAAGTAAGCAGCGGTGAGTGCTAGCGTGTAGGCATGTGTACCTGAACGCGTGCAGATGCGATCTTTCCATTTAGGAGACGCTAAATCTTCATATGTTGTCACTTCGCCTTCAGAAACACGGACTTTAGAGGCGTATATAATACGAGCTCTGGTTGTTAACCCAAACCAGTGACCGTCAGGATCCCGATAAATAGCTGGAATATTTTTTGACAAAAATTCGTTTTGTACTGGTTGAGTTAGTCCTGATTCTACAACCGCATTCAGGCGCGATATATCGACTGTAAATACTAAATCGGCGGGAGTTCGGGTTCCTTCGGCTTTTAAGCGTTCAATCAAGCCTTTTTTTAGAAAAGCTACGTTTACAGCTATACCAGTGCGTTTAGTGAACGCATCGGTCAGAGGCTGAATTAGCTCAGGTTGTCTATAGGAATAGACATTCACTTCCTGTGAATTTGCAGTTGTTGTTTGTGTCATGAGCAAAATTGCTAAGGCAAGCGAAGAAAGTTTCATGGAGGTCTCCGTGAGTTGTGAGTTAATAAGCATAAACCATTTCGGCAAACTAAAACCTGATTAAAATACTAAGGCTTTTAATGCAATAACCTATTAAATTAATAAGGTTACTTTTCTTCTTGTTTAGCTTCATCCCATAACGCATCCATTTCCTGTAAATTTGACTCGGTTGGAGTTTTCCCGAATGATTTAAGTTTATTTTCTATATATTTGAATCTATTAATAAATTTATTTGATGAATCGTGTAAAGCCTGTTCGGGATCTATCTTTAAGTGCCGTGCTAAATTTGCCATCACAAACATTAAATCGCCAAATTCTTCATGGCGATTTTTTTGCGTGGTAGCATCCTTTAGCTCTGTAATTTCTTCTGCAACCTTATTTAAAACCTGTTCGACTTTAGGCCAATCAAAGCCTACTCGTGCTGCCCTGTTTTGTAACTTTACGGCCCGAGTAAATGCTGGAAGTCCACGAGCTACCCCGTCTAAAGTCCCCGTTTGCGCAATAGTTGCGCGTTCTGCGGCTTTGATAGTTTCCCAATCTAAAATTTGCTGCTCAGACGATTTCTCTCGTGACTCATTTCCAAAAACATGCGGATGACGCGCCACCATTTTATCGCTAATTCCGTCAGCTACTGAATTAAAAGTAAAGTGACCCTCTTCTTCGCCAATAGAGGTGTGATAAACAGTCTGTAAGAGAAGGTCTCCAAGTTCACCTTTGAGATCGTTCATATTCCCACGTTCAATGGCATCAGCTACCTCATAGGCTTCCTCAATCGTATAGGGGGCAATTGTCGCAAATGTTTGCTCGATATCCCAAGGACATCCACTCTTTGGATCACGGAGTCGGCGCATAATATATAATAGCCGCTCAATGCCACCGTTCTTTAAGTGTACGAGATCATTATTGTCCATTGATTTGCTCCGCTAATTCCGATTTCTTAACGCTATAAGGAGCACGCTCATGCCAATCGTCAACCGCATCGCCGAATTTGCAGAGGATATGAAAACTTGGCGACGTTATTTGCATCAAAATCCTGAATTGGGTTTTGACTGTCACAATACCGCGCAGTTTGTCATGCAAAGATTGTCTGATTTTGGAATCACTGAAATTCATAAAGGGATTGCCCAATCAGGCATCGTAGCTTTGATCCATGGCCATGGTGAAGGACCAACAATTGGTTTGCGTGCGGACATGGATGCCTTGCCAATTGAAGAGGCGACTGGCGCTGAGTATTCGAGTGTTATTCCCGGAAAGATGCATGCGTGCGGCCACGATGGCCATACGACGATGTTGCTTGGTGCTGCGCGTTATTTGGCTGAAACACGTAATTTTTCTGGAACTGTAGCATTGATTTTTCAACCTGCAGAGGAAAACGGTGGCGGTGGTAAGGTGATGGTTGAAGAAGGCATTATCGACCGATTTTCCATCGATAAAGTTTATGCGCTTCATACTGAACCTGGGGCTCCATCTGGACAACTCAGTACAACTCCGGGCCCTATCATGGCCGCGGTGGATACATTTGAAATAAACATAACTGGGCAGGGTGGTCACGCAGCGATGCCTCATTTGGCGGTGGACGCTATCCCGGCGGCCATCTCTATTACTCAGGCATTAAGCACAATCGTGAGCCGAAATCATAACTCGGTTGAGGATCTTGTTGTAAGTGTCACGCAGATTCATGCGGGCACGATCGATAATGTGATTAATGATGATGCTTATGTCGGAGGCACAGTTCGCACTTTTGCTGGCCCAGTACAGGACATGGTCGAACGCCGAATGCAGGAAATTTGTCAGGGACACGCAGCAGCCTTTGGTGTCGATGTGAAATGTAATTATAGTCGTGGTTATCCTGCAACTATAAATACGCCCATTGAAACGGAATTTGCTACAGATGTGGCACGTGAAATTTGCGGAGATAACATGACAGTTCCTGATAGAACTCGAGATATGGGGGCTGAAGATTTTTCTTATCTTCTTGAAAAAAGACCGGGATGTTATCTTTTTCTGGGGCAGGGAAATGGTGCTTCCTGGCATAATGCCGCTTTTGATTTCAATGATGATGTATCTCCCGTTGGAGCTTCATTTTTCGCGCGATTGGTCGAACGTTCACAACCTCTGGAGAAGTAAATGGCGCTTAAAGATGCAGCATATGACGTAGATAATGCAATAACACGCGAAGGTCGTCGAGGTATGTCCTATGAAAATGCTTTTGGCGGTATTTTGTCGTTTATGCGGCGGAATTACTCAAAAGATTTGGTGGACGTTGATCTTGCTATCACTGGCGTACCATTTGACCAGGCGGTTACAAACCGCCCGGGTTCAAGATTTGGACCACGTGCGATCCGTGAGGCTAGTACTCTGCAACCATGTGACCCTCCTTATGGGTGGGATATCAACCCGCTAAAAGATTTTGATATTGTAGATTATGGCGACTTAGCCTTTGATTATGCCAATATAGCTGCGTTCCCTGCACGATTGACTGAACATATAAGGGGCATTTTGAAGCACGAATGTGGCGCTTTGTCTTTCGGTGGGGATCATTACGTTACATTTCCTATTTTACGAGCGTTTGCTGAAAAATTTGGACCAGTGGCTTTGGTGCATTTCGACGCGCATTCAGACACATGGCCTGATGATGATATGAATCGAATTGATCATGGGACAATGTTTTATAAGGCCGTAAAAGAGGGCTTAATTATCCCGGAAAAATCTGTTCAAATTGGTATTAGAACTAAAAATGACTATGATGTGGGCGTACACGTAATTGATGCGCCTTTGGTTCATCGTCAAACGCCAGAAGAGACCGCCATACAAATCAAAAATATTGTTGGCGATCATCCAGTATATTTGACTTTTGACATCGACTGTCTTGATCCAGCCTTTGCTCCAGGCACGGGGACGCCTGTTTGGGGAGGTCTGTCATCGGCGCAGGCCGCAGCAATATTGCGCGATATTCGCGGAATTAATATGGTAGGAGGAGACGTGGTCGAGGTGTCACCTCAATATGATACCTCAGGCGCAACAGCCGTGGCAGGCGCGCATGCCGCTATGGAATTGATGTGCCTTTATTGTTGGAACTTACGCGCCAAAAACACTAAAAACTAAGTTCAAAAAGAAGGAAAAGCAAATGCCAAACCAACCTATTTCAGGAAACGATTTAGCACGCTTTGCCGGTCCTCAAACCTTTATGCGCCTGCCTTATAATCTTCAAACTGGCGCGGCTCCGTTCGATAGTTTATGAACGGCCGATTTAGGAAATGTTCCCATTAATACCTTTTCTCTTGCTGATAGTCTTAAAATTATTGAAGCGGCCTATGATAAGTTGCATGGATACAAAGCA
>JAPKEA010000524.1 GCA_028822275.1 Planktomarina sp.
TGCCACAATCAGCTGGAGCCTGGCCAAAAATTTGTTTATTTCATCCAAGCCTTAGTGAATTTCTAGATCAGGTTTTATTTCTAGATATAGACACAATAATAACTGGAAACATTGATCCATTCTTCGATGATCCTGCTGGCTCATTACGGATGCTAAGCTGTGGGCCACGTTGGAAAAATTTTGAAAATGAACTAGCGCCTCAGCCTGCGACTGGCGTGATGTCATATAATACTAAACATCACATAAATATTTTTGAAAATTTTGCAAAAAATCCAGACGCTGCATACAAAGACTATAGTCTTGAGCAAGAGTTTGTCGGCGCTAATGCAACGCAGATCAATTATTTTCCATTAGAGTACATCCAAAGCTTTAAATACCATTTAAGACGTCAATATCTGATGGATTTATTGCTTCCACCTAAGGCACCTAGTGCAGAGGCTCGTATGGTTGCATTCCATGGCTACCCTCGGCCTCGTCAGGTCGCAAATATTGGCGAGAAGTGGGCAAGGTTTCCACGTACGGGAATACACCGTCCTGCTTGGCTGATAAATTATTGGAACTACTATTGCGACAAATAATTTGAGATTTTCTTCTAGAAGGTACCCCCAAATGATGGTGAGAAAACCAAGATTTTCAGTTATCATCCCGACATTCAATCGTGAAGCTTTTCTTCTTGATGCAGTGCAATCTGCGGTGAATGCAAGCCCTGAGAATACTGAAATTATTGTTGTTAACGATGGGAATGACTTTTCAGAAAGCACAAAAAGTGTTTTGGGTACATTGAATGTCTCTATGTTCAAAACAGTGGGTAGCGTTGGCGCAGGCGGCGCCCGCAACCAGGGAGCCAAACACGCTATTGGCCAATGGTTGCTATTTTTAGACGATGACGACTTAATTGCAGTTGGGTATTGGAAGTTGCTTTCTGACTTTTTGTCGTCTGGGGATGAGGAGCATCATCGTTCTTATGGATTTTGCCATTTTACAACCTCAAATGACCGTGACGAAATGCACAGAATTTCGAACAGCAAGGCAACAAACGTTAGCGATATTCTTGAAGAAAGAAATTCATTACGATCTAAATTGGCTGCCTTGAGCCAAGGGTTCTGGTTGTCCACTTCAATTTTTAGAGAAGTTGGTGGGATCGATGCACAATTAAGAGTGAACGAGGATACTGACTTGTGCTTGAAATTAATTGCGTGTGGCGCGGAGTGTTACGTTAGCTCTTTTAATGGTGCTATTATTTATAAAGGGCCACGGGACCAAAAGACCTCAAAATCAGTTACAAAGACACATAGTTCAGTAGAACGAGCGTCTTATTTCAAGCGGATTATCGATAAACACACAAAACTATTAGATACTGATAAAGCAGCGAATGAGTGGATATGGAAAAGATATTTGAAAATGGCGGCACGCGCTAAAGATCAAACGGCAATAGCTAAGCTAGCATCAAATAAAACTTTAACCTTAAAAACAAAGTTATTCTTGGGAGTTTATTGGTCTGGAATTTTTTTACTAAGATTGTAAAATCCTCAGTCAAATTCTTTCATACCCAGTGAACAGCGAAGAATAAAAAGTTGAAAAGAAACACCTGATTAGCGGTGGCTGAACAATAATTGCCAAATGGATTGCTACTCCACTGATCATCTCAACCAGCTGAGCAATGGCTTCACAGTGATGGTTTGAACCTTTGAGTATAGAATACTAAACTAGATTTATCAGCTTCTGTGTGAGCCTATGACCTGACCCTCCATAAAGTTGGTGAATGTTTTATCTTCTGGTAGTTTTTGCTTGTGTACACAAGATAAAGACTTCCTTTTGTGTCTTAACTTTTTTGAAGGGATACACTAACTGTCATTTCATGAACGCACACTTGCCAAGCTCCTTCGCCTTTAAGCCTGCTCTAGATCTCATCCGCATTGGGCGAGACTATGATGGCGGCTACCTAGTTTCGCAGGCGGATTGGGGCCGATCGGATATTTTGCTTGGGTTGGGAATTAATGACGATTGGAGCTTTGAGATTGATTTCGCAGCACTTAGTAACGTGCCGGTCGTAGCCTACGATGCGAGCGTTAATGAGAGGAAGTTTCTGAAGCGTTTTGTGCAGTACCTTCTGCGTATTAACCGGTGGAAGGTCATATGGCACAGGTATAAAACTTATCGGAGTTACCGCGATTTTTTTGTGACTGGGCCAAACACCCACATTCAAAAATTTGTTGGATTGAATT
>JAPKEA010000085.1 GCA_028822275.1 Planktomarina sp.
CCACTTTGTCTAAGCAATCCTTTATTATGCGTTTGTTTTTTTCTATGGCAAGCATATTAATAAAATTTAATCTTTAATCTTTAATCTTCTTTGAGAGTACACTCATAGTTCCATCGGTTAGTTTTTCGACTAAAAAACAGACATTTTGATTTGGCATGTGCTGCAGCAAACTATACTTTTACCAAAAAAAGAAATCGAACTCAAAACCCATACTGAGGCCAATCCAGACTGCGAAAACGCAAAGTACTATTATTATTTCTTTCATGTGGCCTCCTCTTCTTTATATTTCTTTTTTAAGTTAAATGGGTTGGTCATCAGGGACTCTAGGATTAATGTCAGGTGTTCGATTTCTGTACTAATCTCTATTGGGGAACTCTATTCTTGAAAACGGCCAATCTGTTTCAAGCCAATGTTTAAATTTTGAGCCTAATCGCGCCTCTAGTCCATTGACGAGATGTTCTTGGCGTATCCAATAGAATGCTTGCGCTTGATATTCTGGTTTCATTGAGGGGTAGATATAGCAGCAACCAAGGCATAACTGATCATCCAAAGACATGACTGAGTAAGCAAAGGAATGCCTCAAAGTAAATTCCCTTTGATGCCAACCAAGATCAATAAGGTTTTCTTCTATAGTTAAGCCAAGCGGCCAACCATCGTCACTTCCCATCAAGCCTTGCAAATGTTCCACGCTACTCATAACGGCGTCATAATCTTTAATTAAGTTATCAACGGTCAAAGGCCTCAGAACGAATTCATTGGTTTCTAGAGTTTGAGGCATTAAAAAATTATTAGGAACCATTGGTCGACTATACATTACTTTTTGCGCTCCAGTTTAAAGATGCCATAGTCCTTAGATAGCACGTGATCAGGTGCAAAAAAAAGGTCTGCCCAATAACTTTTTAAGATGGTTTTGCGGTTGCTTTGTGATACCTTTTTGTTTGAAGTTCGATGATCGCCTCGCATAGAACCCCGAGTAGAAACAGTATGATCATTCCTAGCTTGTTGATCCAGGCTATATCAATTTCTACATGCACTCGTTCCAGGAGGCGTTGCGGATTTAGTCATTAATCGTTCTTTTAAAACGAGCAACTATTAGGTTTGATGATTAGGACGTTGTCACTAAAAACCTTACTAAACAGATCTCGGTGATCTGCTTATATCGTTGCGCAATCTTAGTTAACCAGCTCACTGTCAGTCAGCTTCATATTTTTCAATTGCTTTTCTTAGTTCACGTTCAGCGTTGCATGGTAACCAACATATTTTTTCTATTTTTGTCAGATTAGCCCTGGCTTCATCAATTTTGTCAAGTTGAAGGAACAGTTCGCCCTGGTATTCTAGAGCGCCTGTGTGCTTCGGATGAAGTGCTAAGGCGGCGGCGTAATATTCACCTGCAACCTCTAAGTTACCAGACTTTCTAGCTGTGAAACCTAAAAGATTAAGCCGGTCAGCTTCTTTTGTTCCTACTTTCATTTTTTCAAGCTGCAGGTGAGCCTCTTTGTACTTTGACAACCCAATTAGAGTTTTGACCTCAGAAAAAATGTCAACTTTTTCTTTTGAACTGCCATAACTACTGGAACTTGAGGAAGCAGATGAAGTGCTGTCATCGTCACCGCCTGCTGCTAATGACATTCCAGCGGCTAGACTTACAAATAGTGTGAAGCAAATGATTTTTTTCATATTCATTCCTATGTGACTTTTATTAATTGTGGATTGTTCTTTTATACTATTACGTTTTGAGAACTATATCAGATCAATTAAAAATTGTTTAAAGTTAGAAGCCAGCCCCGCACCTCAGCCATCCAAGTTTAACTGTTAGTGTGGAAATGAGATGGCCTCAAACTTTGCACAGACGGAATGGCTCGATTCAGACCCAAATTTAGCAGTTTCTGGAGTGCCATCACACAAGCTTGTGGCAAAACAGAAGTCCAGTCCAAATGAGGAATAGGTCAACTATAAGTTAGTCGTTTGGTGCCTAAATGGGTTTGTCTTGGTGCATCCTTTTCTAAACTTTCTGAGCCCGCGCCGCCACTGATTCCATCGCTGTGGTCAGATCATGTAGTAATGTGCGGGCCATGGACCGAAAAACCATCAAGCGAAACTGTGACTTTTCCAAGCAAGAAATGCTCGCTTGCATATGCATGATCATACTGCGTTGGGTCATGCCAGCTTTGAAATGTTGCTCCCGTATGTCGAGCGGCGTAAGCCGCGCCAATACATCACGAACATCGCTTCCATAAACGTCGACCATACACCAACCGTCGCTCACATCCGTGACCGCTGCCACCCGAGCAAGTTTAGCCAACGGAGCTTCGCCCATAACCGCGATATGGCTATGATCAAACCACAAGGCATAAGAATTCCCTCGGCGTTTCAATTCATGAACTCTGGGCCAGTCCAGCCCCATTTCCTTATTCACGACGTTAGCCGCCTGTTTTGATTTACCGTGGAAGGGGGCAACCAAGTGTAGCGAAGCGTTAACTTCAGTCGCAGAGACATTGCCGATCTTAATGGGAAGTTCGCTACCGGTCGCTGATAAAAAGGATAGTTCAACCACGAAGACGTCCCCCCTCTGGATCGAAGAAAACGGGATCACAAACCTCGCAAAGCGTTGAGACACCGCTCAAATGCTCGACCATTTTTATAGTCTCGCCAATTCGGTTACGACCATCGCGCAAAAATGCTTGCGCTATAAAACTTTTGATTGTCGGTGAGTAACACATTGAAGTCACATAGCCTTGATCATTCTGCCTTATCGGCTCTGCATCAGTTTCAAACAGATGCGCACCAGGGATAATTTTTTTTATGGCATCCACCGGCTTCAACCCCACCAATTGATCACGCTCTGGTCCGTTTAAACCCGGTCGCGCAGCCATGGTTTTCCCAATGCAATCTTTCTTATCTGAGATCATCCGCGCCATACCAATGTCAAAGGCCGTGGTACGGCCATGTATTTCAGCATGGGTGATAAAACCTTTCTCTATGCGCAAAACATTCAATGCTTCCATACCATAAGGACCGCCACCCATACCTGCCGCTTGATCTAGAAGCAGGCGAAACAGACTGTCACCATAACCGGCGGGCACAGCCAATTCATAGGCATGTTCCCCAGAAAAAGAAATGCGGAACAACCGGCCATCTACACCGCCAACTTGCACAGCTCCACAGCCCATAAAGGGAAACGTCTTGTCTGTTATTGTATGTGTTAAAATTCCGTTAAGCAGATCGCGAGCCGCCGGGCCTGCTACCGCAAATTGTGCCCAATGCTCAGTTACTGAGGTGAAGCTTACATCCAAATCGGAGCATACTGCTTGATGGACAAAATCCATATGCCGCATAACTTGCCCCGCGGCAGCGGTTGTTGTGGTTATCAAATAATAATGTTTGCCAAGCCGCGCGCAGGTGCCATCATCCATGACATGGCCATCTTCCCGCAGCATCAACCCGTAGCGAACCTTGCCCACTTTCAAAGAAGCAAAGGAATTTATGTAAAGAAAGTCTAAAAACTCCGCAGCATCTGGCCCTTGAATATCGATCTTACCCAGCGTTGACACATCACAAATACCAACCGTATTGCGCACCATCTCAGCTTCCCGATCGCACGATTGCCGCCAATGTGTTTCGCCCAGCTGAGGGAAATAGCTTGGCCTGTACCAAAGCCCCGCCTCTATCATTGGAGCCTTAAGCTCTCGTGTTGCAGCATCACTTGTTAAAAAGCGCTCAGGTGCAAAACCTTTTGCATGCCCCCCTGCGCCAAGCGCAGCCATCGCCACAGGGATATAGGGTGGGCGGAAGGTTGTGGTTCCCGTTTCTGGGATACCCCGGCCGGTCGCATCAGCCAAAACTGCCAGCGCATTTACGTTGGAGTTCTTGCCCTGATCTGTTGCCATGCCTTGGGTTGTGTAGCGCTTCATATGCTCTACAGATCGGAAGTTCTCTTGCACTGCCTGCTTGATGTCCTTGGTGGTGACGTCGTTCTGGAAATCCAACCAAGCCCGACTCTTCCCGCCGACATCCCAAAAAGGTGTAATCTCATAAGGCCTGTCAGAGGCTAAGGGCAGATCAAAAGATTTGGGGCGCTTACCAAGATCTCGCGCGATTGCTTGTGCCATCGCATAACCCTGCGCCAAGGCTCCTGTAGTGCTCATTTCTCCAGCGGCAGCTCCAGCCACGCTCAGCCCTGGAACCGCACCGTCTTGGGGCACAAAGCTGGCTATATCTTTGTTCCACACAGGTCGGCCGTTCATGTGGCAAGTCAAATGCACCGAGGGGTTCCAGCCCCCTGATACACCCAATGCGTCACATTCAATGGTCTTGAGTGCACCGTTGTAGCGAATTGTGACAGCCTTAAGACCCAAACGGCCTGAAGTTCCAACCACCTCAGCGCCTGCATAAACAGTGTAATTTCCAATTGCTAAAACCTCTTGGCGACAGTCGATCATCGCAACCACCTCCACACCAGCTTCCACGAAATCGCGTGCGGTGCGATGTGCATCTGAGTTATTGCCAAATATGGCAATTTTCTGACCCGGACTGACGCCATAGCGATTGAGGTAAGTCCGCATAGCGCTTGCGGTCATGATCCCTGGGCGATCATTGTTTGGAAAGGCAATTTGCCGCTCAAGGGCCCCAGCACATAAAACAGCCCTTCTCGCAGCAATGCGCCAAAAAGTTTCCAAGGGAAGCCCTTTAGGTGACAGGGGCATATGATGAGCGACACGTTCCAATGCGCCGTAAGTACCTTGATCATAGGCGCCGGTCACGGTCGTATTCGTCATAATACGGACATTTGAAAGTCTAGCTAGCTCCACCAAAATCTCATCGGCCCAGATGCGTCCAGTGACGCCATCAACCTGTTCAACTTCCGACAACAACCGGCCGCCAAGACGGTTGCTTTCGTCCGCTAAAATAACGTCCAACCCCGCGCGCGCCGCCGTGATAGCAGCCATCAAACCTGACGGACCCGCCCCAATCACCAGGACATCACAATGCGCAAAGGCCTTTTCATAAAGGTCGTGATCATAGGCCTCAGCGAGCTCACCAAGACCGGCCGCACGCCGAATAACGGGCTCGTAGACCCGCTCCCAAAATGCCTTTGGCCACATAAACGTTTTATAATAAAATCCCGCTGCGAGGAACGGTGACAGCAAGTCATTGATTCCCAAAAAGTCATACTTAAGCGAAGGCCACGCATTTTGTGGCCGCGCCGCCAAACCTTCATAAAGCTGCTGGACTGTGGCGCGTGTATTGGGCTCCTGCGCCCTACCGCGCTGCACTGTGACGAGACCATTCGGCTCTTCAGACCCTGCAGTCATGATGCCACGTGGGCGGTGATATTTGAACGACCTTCCGATCAGCCTTTGATCATTGGCCAAAAGTGCGCTGGCCAGCGTATCTCCCTCGAACCCCTGATAGAGCTTGTTGTTGAACGTGAAATTCAAAACACTGTCTCGGTCGATCAATCCTTTACCAGCTATTCTCATTTCTTGTCTCTCTTTGCCAAGCGCGCCAAAAGCACTGCATGAGAAACCGTATCACGCGTTACCACTAGCCAAGCACCGCAGCCGGCCTCATGATGCCATAAATCGTCAGTAACCCCCGCCAGATTTTCTCGGATATGTAGATAGTCATCCCAAATTTCAGCCGAAGCGGCTGGATCTGGACGCTCCAATGCACTGGCATGGCCAGCATAGTAAAACTCGCGCCGATCGCGCGCGCCGCAGAGGGGGCACTCTATCCGCATATGATCAAATCCTCTTGTCTTGCAGGTCCAAATTTTGGGTGAGAGAAAGCCATCCTACCCCCTAATGCAGATTGTGTTGGGCGCCGGTGCCCTCTTCATCCATCAAACCGCGACCAGTACGAAAGCGATCAAGTCGGAAGCCCTGCGCCGCCGCATGCGCGGCGCCAGTGGCCATCAAATGGGCAAAGCAGTTCCCAGAGGCCGGCACCGCCTTAAAGCCGCCGTAACACCAACCTGCATTCAAGTATAAGCCTTCAATATGAGTTTTATCGATGATGGGCGAGCCATCTGGGGTCATATCCATAATCCCCCCCCAGCTGCGTAGCATCCGGGCCTTGCCAATCATTGGCATCAGGGTCATCCCCGCTTCGGCAACATGTTCAACCATCGGCAAATTACCCCTAGCCGCATAGCTCGCATACATATCCAAATCGCCGCCAAATACCAAACCGCCTTTGTCCGATTGGCTTATATAGAAATGGCCCATGCCGAAACTTATCACATGATCGATGCACGGTTTAAGACCCTCGGTAACAAAAGCCTGCAACACATGGCTTTCAATCGGCAAGCGCATGCCTGCCATCGCGGCGACTTGGCTGCTGCGCCCAGCCACCACAATTCCAACTTTTTTGGCCCGAATGGCCCCGCGAGAAGTTTGCACGCCCTGCACTACCCCACCTTTGATTTCGATCCCAGTTACTTCGCAGTTTTGGATTAAATCCACTCCACGCTGATCAGCGCTGCGGGCATAGCCCCAAGCCACCGCATCGTGACGCGCAGTTCCGGCCCGGCGCTGCAACAGGCCACCATAAATCGGGAAGCGACCCTGATCATAGTCCAAATACGGCACCATTTTGCGCAGCTGATCCACGCCCAACAACTCAGCATCGTCCCCTTGATTACGGATGGAATTAGCTCTTCGGATGGCGGCATCGCGTTGCCCATCACTATGAAACAGTCCGATTTGCCCCCGCTGGGAATGCATGACATTATAATTGAGATCCGTCTCCAGACCTTCCCAAAGTTTAAGGGAATGCGAGTAAAACTCTGAATTGCCTGGCAAAAAATAATTGGCCCTTACAATGGTGGTATTCCGCCCAATATTACCGCTGCCGATATAGCCTTTTTCGAGCACAGCAATTTTCTTGAGCCCGTGTTCCTTGGCCAAGTAATAGGCCGTCGACAGCCCATGACCACCGCCCCCAATGATGATAATGTCATAGCTGTCCGCCGGTTCAGGATCTCGCCAATGTGCCCCCCAACCGCGATTGCCGGTCAAGCCTTCAGTGAGAATTTTAAGTGCGGAGAAGCGCATGGAATCGCCTTTATCAAAAGTAATAATACTACAGAAACTACATGGGTGAACAAAGCAAGGAGCAACAGTTGGTTTTGTTTTAAAAAATAAATGTTCAGTGCATACTTGGACAATTCACAGATATAGCTAAAAATAACCAGGTCCAGTACATCTGGCCCAACTCCAAGTCACTCGATATAAAGCTATCGATGTGTGAAGGAAATTTGTGCGCCGTTTCACCGCGTACAAACGCAACGGTAATATCGGTTTCTGGCGCGTAATTAGCTTTCCAACCGCAAATAGCCTTTTGGACTAAACTCTATAAAAATTTCAATAATTTATGGAATATTGTTGATAGCATTTGCAGTTTTTGTATCTGCTGCAAGTGGGAGTAGATCACTGACATCTTATATTCCAGCTATGCTAGGCCTACCGATCCTATTTCTTGGTTTGGTTGCTTTTGCAGCACCGTCAAAACAAAAGCTTGTGATGCATTTAAATGTCGTAATCGGTTTGATTGTTTTTTTAAGTGGTTTGAGTGTTATTGGGAGCTTAGCTTCAGGCACTCTTTTAACTTCAAGCTTCTGGGCAAACCTATCTAGGTTATTTCTGAGTATATCAGGAGCTTTATATTTAACATTTTGCGTAAAATCATTCATTTTTATCCGTAAGCAAAAAAGAATTTCATCAGCTATTGGCTGAAAATTTATTTAAATAACTGAACTTTGAGGGCGGTCGCCGTATGTAAACCTAGACATGTCTTTGATTAAGCGACATCAAGATAATTTTGACCAAGTGCATAATCATCCTAGGAATTCTGATGACGCACGTGATTTTCTGGGAAGAGTATGTAAAAATGGAAGCTTTGTTTTTGGGGTCTGTAGGTGTTTTGGTTGAAACGTCTTCAATTCAAATGGAAGCCTATAACCGGGCCTTTCGGGCCCAAGGCCTGAGCTTTCAATGGAACACAGCCAACTATATTGAAAATCTCAAACAACCCGGTGGCCTTCGGCGGCTTAAAAAACTGTTTACTCAATCAGTTGATGAAACAGTTTTGCAAAAAATTCATTTGCAAAAGCAGGAAATCTTTGAAGACTTGCTTGCAAAAGACATCCAACTACGAAGTGGCATAGCCGAATTGATTGCCCACTGCTTAAGTCAGAATATAAAACTAGGATTGATTACTACAGCCATGCCTCAAACTGTTAAGCACCTCAAAGAGGTACTGGCTCACGCAATTGATTTCTCCAATTTTGATCTGATAACGGATAAATCGTCGGTAAAGAACGAAAAGCCCAGTTCTGATATATACAACTTTGCTCTTACACAGTTGGGTCTTCTTCCTTCAGAGGTATTAGCGCTTGAAGATACCGTTGCAAACCAAGGTGCGGCTTCTCTGGCAGGAATAAAATGCAAGCTGTTTCCTGGCGATTTTGCAACCTACTCTGTTGAAGAATTGGTAATAACAAACGCTATGGAATATTCATCTTAGACTTCTCTTTTAATGGTGTGGGTAATTACTTACAGTTTATGGATAGCAATATAGCTGAACCGATCATGTATAGGCTGTGTTGACAGTTTGTATCCATGCATCCTGCTAACACCCACTCTGTTCAGTAGGGACTAGGTTGACGCTGGTTAGTTTGTCTGAGGCT
>JAPKEA010000525.1 GCA_028822275.1 Planktomarina sp.
TCTTTAATTTTTTTTTCTTCCTGATCAGTTAGTTTTACTATCGAAGAATTTTCAGCTTTTCTAGATAACAAAAACAAGCCAAAGAGGGTCAATAATAAGATAAAAGGACCCGACAGCCATAACACCAAGTTGATACCAATTATATTGGGCTTGAGCAGCACATATTCTCCATATCGCGCTACAACGTAGTTGACGACCTCAGTATCGCTGTCGCCGGCAACCAATCGGCGGCGCACCAATAATCTTAAATCTTTGGCAATATCAGCATTAGATTCGTCGATGCTTTCATTACGGCATTGCGTGCATCGAAGTCCCTGCGAAATAAATCTCGCGCGGGTCTCTAAAATAGGGTCATTAAGGAGTTCATTCGGCTCAACAGCTGAGGCCAGAGCTCCCCAAAAACACAATATAAATATTGTGATAGACTTTTTCATATTGCTACTTTCTTTACATTTATTCGTCTTGAGGCTGCTACCCGATAGCGGCGATCAAACATACTGATCAAACCACCTAATGCCATTATTATGGCCCCGGACCAGATCCAGTTTGCCAGTGGCTTCACAAACGTGCGTACGGCGAAGCCACCATTATCTTGCTGATCGCCCACAACTACATATACATCTCTGAAAAAAGCGCTGTCTATGCCCGCCTCAATTGTAGGCATTTCTGCCACTGGATAATAGCGGCGCTCTGGTTTAAGTTCTGTCAACAATAAGCCATTTTGGCGCAATTCAAGTGTCGACAGAGTTGTTAAGTAATTAGGGCCTTTGGTATTCTCAACACTATTTAACGTAAGAGAATATCCAGAAAGCTCGACAGTTTCGCCCAATTGCATCACTCGGATGTCTTCGACTTGCCATGCTGTCAGCCCTGCCACTCCAAATATAGTAATACCCAATCCTGCATGAGCCGTAGCTTTACCCCAATCAGCTAAACGAAGTCGGAGGAGCCGCCTAATTTTCCCCGCGCCACGTCCAACGCGTTGATAAAGCTCAACCACTACACCAACCACAAGCCAGGCTGCTAGACCCAACCCAACGGGACCCAGTAAGCTTCGTCCTGTCTGCATCGCCCATGCGAGGCCGACTAGTCCTAAACACAGTAATGCCACCGGCCAAAGACCTATTAAATGACGACTTTTCGCGCGTTTCCATGGCAAAGT
Organism: Planktomarina sp.; assembly: GCA_028822275.1. Taxonomy (GTDB): domain Bacteria; phylum Pseudomonadota; class Alphaproteobacteria; order Rhodobacterales; family Rhodobacteraceae; genus Planktomarina. Next base: position 1,163 of record JAPKEA010000525.1, read on the forward strand.
TGAGCCAATTGGAAGAATGACTGCTAAAGCAACAATAAACGGCGTAAACGCTAAATCAAAAAACGGGGGCCCAACTGATAGTTTTCTGTCCATGATCAGTTCAGCAATTAATGGCCAGACGGTACCCACAAAAACGACAAAACAGCTAATAGCCAACAAAAGATTGTTTGCAACCAGCGCGGACTCTCTACTGAGGACGGCAAAAACTCCTCGGCTTTCCATCGCTTTTGCTCTGACGGCAAATAGCAACAAAGCGCCACCAAAGAAAAATGCTAATATGTAAAGAATGAAAGCGCCACGCATTGGATCGCTGGCAAACGCGTGCACGGACGTCAAAACGCCAGAACGAACTATAAAAGTACCAATCAACGAAAACCCAAAGGCTAAAATTGCCAATAGGATTGTCCACGCTTTTAAGGATTCCCGCTTCTCCACAACAATCGCAGAATGCAGTAAAGCAGTCGAAATTAGCCAAGGCATGAAACTTGCATTTTCCACTGGATCCCAAAACCAAAAACCACCCCAACCCAGTTCATAATAAGCCCACCAGCTTCCCAGGCCTATCCCAATAGTGAGAAATATCCACGCAGCTAGGGTCCAAGGCCGAACCCACCTGCCCCAAGACGCATCAACCTTACCTTCAAGCAATGCCGCAATCGCGAATGAATATGTGACGGAAAGGCCAACATATCCAAGATATAAGAATGGCGGATGAAACGCTAAACCAGGGTCTTGCAGCAATGGGTTCAAACCTTGGCCATTAAAGGGGGGTAACGAGACACGTTCGAAAGGATTGGATGTAAGCAGAACAAATAACAAAAATGCCGCTGTTATTGCGCTTTGGACGGCAAGCACGCGAGCGTAAAGTGTATGAGGGAGATTGCGTCCAAACCAAGCCGCACAAGCAGCAAACATCGTTAAAATCAATACCCATAGCAGTAGAGAGCCCTCATGGTTACCCCAGACCCCCGCAACTTTATAAAGCATAGGCTTTAGTGTGTGCGAGTTTAAAACGACTACCCTGAGAGAAAAGTCCGAGCCGACAAAAGCA
>JAPKEA010000086.1 GCA_028822275.1 Planktomarina sp.
AAGGTTAATAGGACCTAAAATAACTTACTAGCCAAGCCGTTGGTAAACTTGCGTATTGACAAAGCCACCTTAGCCCAACCCTAAGGTCCTGTTACCACTGGGAAATTTTCTACCGCTGCGATATAAACTATACAAGAAGTGCTGGATTGATGTTAAAATAACTACGATTTTGGGACTGTTTTTGTCAGCTGTATTAATTGATTAAAATCTAGATTATTTTCAATAAAACCTGCTAGTTCATCCAAAGTTTCATCAACAGTAGCGTTGTAATTTGCCAGTCCAGATTGAATGCCGAGGCTTTTTAAATATTCAGTCCGAAAACCGTCGGACGCGAATAAGCCGTGTAAATAACATCCACGAACCTGTCCGTTTTTACTAACTGCACCTTCTTTACGCCCGTCGATTTCTAGCCAACCCTGGTCGCAATCTGGGCCGGAAGTTACCCCGATATGAATTTCATACCCATTCAACGCTATGCCAGTTTTTAACGTGTGGGCGGTCACCAACGATAAGTTTTTCTTAGATGTCATTTTTGTAGTGACGTCCAAATAACCCAAGCCTGCTACGCTGGATGGGAGACCTTCAATACCTTCTGGGTCTTGAATCACTGTACCAAGCATTTGATAGCCACCGCAAATCCCCAGTATTTTTCCACCACGGCGGTGATGGGCCTTAAGATCAATATCCCATCCATTTATTCGAAGTTTCTCAAGATCACTAATGGTCGATTTACTGCCTGGTAATATCACTAATTCTGCATCTCCAGGAATAGGCCTCCCAGGTTCAATTATTTCTACTGTTATGTTTGGCTCAGCCACAAGTGGATCAAGATCGTCAAAATTCGAAATTCGATCCAGTCTTAGGACAGCTATTTTTAAAATACCGCCAGGACGGTTTTCAATATCCATGACATCCTCTGCTGGTAATTTCCACGCATTTTCAAACCAAGGTAGAATACCAATACTTTTCCATTGGGTTGCCTCTGAAATCGCCATCATGCCGTCGTCAAAAAGAGAAGTATCTCCACGAAATTTATTTATCGCAAACCCGGTAATTCTTGCCCGATCTTCCCGGGGTAAAATTGCATTGGTACCAACCAATTGTGCAATTACACCGCCACGATCTATATCCCCAATTATAATAACTGGTGTTTGTGCCGCCTCAGCAAAACCCATGTTAGCAATATCACCAGCTCTCAAGTTAATCTCAGCAGGGCTCCCTGCGCCCTCAACAATTATGAAATCTACGGTCTTCGCCAGACGAAAATAGGACTCTAAAACTTTGGGCATAAGTTGAGTTTTCAGTTTGGCGTATTCCCGTGCTTTCACGGTCGTAATTTTTTTCCCCTGTAAAATTACTTGTGCCCCAATTTCAGATTCAGGTTTTAGAAGCACTGGGTTCATATCGACAATAGGAGCTTTTTGACATGCGGCTGCTTGCAAGGCTTGAGCACGACCAATTTCGCCTCCGTCGGTAGTTACAGCTGCATTGTTGGACATATTTTGTGGTTTGAACGGAGCCACAGAGTATCCGCGTAAAACCAAGGCCCGACAAATACCTGCCACAAGCATTGATTTACCTACATTAGAGCCGGCGCCTTGTATCATTAATGCTTTAGTCAGAGCGCACCCCCACCCTCATAGTTCTTAACCCCAGATGGATTTTACCAACGAACAAACCAGCTTGGTTTCATATTACACAAAATTTTAGGGTTAGACACAAAGGATACCATTTGTATTTATAATTTAAATAGAAAAAGCGCCCACTGTGGGACGCATTTTTTTAAAAAAAACTTTTTTAAGCTGCTTCGGCCTGTTGGCGACGTTCGCTTTCTTCGCGGCTAAGAGCCACTGACGTACGTATGCCTTTGCCGACAAAGTCCATCAGGCCGGATACAACACGCTCATTTGGATCTATTCCTGCACATGACAACACTTCACGGCCATCTCTGGAGCGAGCCCAGCGTGCAATTTGTTCAGGACCGTTACCGTATTTTTTATCATCGGCAATCGCGTCATCTAGCGCGGCTAAAACTACTGCGGCAAACAACTTTCGGGCACGGTTGCCTTGTTCGTTGTTAAAGGCATTTCCGTCGACGAAATCTTTCATCTCGTATCCTTTTAATTCTAGGTCTTGAACTTTTAATTTGAGTTTCTTATGACGTATGTTTAGTGATTCGGGTAACCTCTTTTGGAATGGCTGCCATGCGCTGAGCGCATGGCTTGAAGTTATCTCCCTCGGCTCTTCAATGGCTTGAATCGCTCTGCACCGTTCGGTATAGGCGACTTAAGATAAAATTCAAACTTTTGCTTAGGTCTTTTTAGATGTCAAAAATTAATGGAAATGAAATTCGCATTGGAAACGTGCTGGAACATAATGGTGGTTTGTGGAGTGCAGTAAAAGTTGACCACGTGAAGCCCGGTAAGGGTGGTGCGTTTGCGCAAGTAGAAATGCGCAATCTGCGCAACGGCTCAAAATTAAATGAGCGTTTTAGGTCTGCAGATAAGGTTGAGAAAGTACGCCTCGATCAAAAAGATCAACAATTCCTATATGAGAACGATGGAATGTTGGTTTTCATGGATATGGAAACTTACGACCAGATTGAATTACCGGTTGAGCTTTTGGGTGAGCGGCGTCCATTCTTGCAAGACGGCATGACTGTTCAAATCGAATACCACAATTCTGATGCTTTAAGTGCTCGAGTCCCCCAAAAGGTCACCTGCAAAGTTGTTGAGACGGAGCCTGTGGTCAAGGGACAAACCGCGGCTAATTCCTTCAAGCCAGCAGTTTTGGATAATGGAATAAAAGTCATGGTGCCGCCCTTTGTTGGTCAAGATGAGATGATCATTGTTGATACAATCTCTATGGAATACACAGAACGCGCTTAAAGAGTAATTTTAGCATCCTTGGCCGTCATTGGTTCGACAATGCGATCAAATCTTAGATACGCCAAGGCCCGTCCTCCGCTTTGGGTATAAATAATACCTGCAGGCTTTCCATTGGCAATAATTGGTGTCCCAGGGTCTACTGATCCGAGAATTTTAACCTGGACGAGGCCTTTTTTTAGTGTCGTTTTATGTTTCATGCGTGCTGTTATTTCTTGACCCACATAGCAGCCTTTCTTGAAATCAACCCCATTCAAGTGCTCAAACCCCATTTCTAGAATGAATTTACCCGCCTCTAGTTCAATTCCGGTTTCTGGGATCAAATGCTCAACCCGAAGCTCTGCCCAGTCGATGGTGTCAGTTGAACTAACTCCATAGTGTCGCCAGCCAAGTGCCTTATGGCGTGGGTCATTAAATGCTCCAGTTGGTGGCTCACCAAAGCCGCAACTGACATCTAACTCCATGTTGGTGACCTGAACATCAGCTCGCAACCTATACATTATAAGGCGTGTTTTTAACGCCGGGCTTAACTGCTCAGCTACATCAATCAATACATCATCATCTCGAACTAAAACAAAAAAATCTGCAAGGTATTTTCCTTGTGGTGTCAATAGTGCTGTGTAGGTCAGTCCAGACTTTGTAATATCGTTTGTTACCAAGTTTTGTAAAAAATTAGTCCGATCGGCACCGGTGACTTGTAAAATACTGCGTGTTGTTTCTGGCTGGGCCATGAATTATCCTTCGGTTACAACTACCATATTAACTGTTTTACATTTACACCAGAGGTTACATGCGCGCTCCAATTTCTATTGTTATTCCTACCTTGAACTCTGCCCGGGATTTGCCAGTAACGCTTCTATCATTAATGGAGGGGCTGGATGCTAATTTAATTTATGAAGTCGTGATCTCGGACGGTGGGTCAACGGATGAAACTAAAGAAATAGCATCCGAATGGGGCGCCGTGTGGCTTGAGGGCCCGTCGTCACGTGGAGGGCAGTTAAAACGTGGTGTTGCTCATGCGCGAGGGTCATGGATTTTTATTTTACATGCTGACACCGTCTTGCAAGGGGGGTGGAGCGAGGACGTTGCGAGTTACTTCCAAAAGGGGCCTTTGTGCTTCTCACTTGCATTTCGTGCCCACGGCCTGGCTCCCCGATTAGTCGAGTGTTGGGCAAATTTGCGGAGTAGCGTACTGGGTCTACCATTTGGGGACCAAGGCCTGATTTTATCACGAAATGAGTATGACAGCGCTGGAGGCTATCCAGATCAACCGTTGATGGAAGACGTGGCGCTAGTGCTCGCCCTTACGCCTAAAATCCGTAGGCTGAGGAGCCGTGCTTTTACTAATGCGGAAAAATATAAAGCGGATGGGTGGGTACGGCGTGGCGCTCAAAATATACTTATGTTGCTTCGGTATTTTGGTGGCACCTCAGCGGAAGCGCTTAGCCGTGAGTATCAATCATCAGTTGATCCAAATTGATTTCTACAAAGATCTGCATAGGCGCCTGACGCTGCTAGGAGTTCGGCATGAGTGCCCGTTTCCAGGATGCGACCCTTATCCATTACGATAATTTGATCCGCCGCCATAATTGTTGAGAGCCGATGCGCAATGACCAAGGTGGTTCGATTTTGAGTCAGGCCATCCAATGCTTTTTGCACCAACTTCTCAGAATTACTGTCTAGCGCTGATGTAGCCTCATCTAAAAGCAAAATTTGTGTGTTTCGCAATAAAGCTCGCGCAATTGCCACCCGTTGGCGTTGCCCTCCGGATAAGCTGGACCCGCGTGGCCCGACTTCTGAGTCTAATCCTTTTGGCAGCTTTGAAAGGAACTCAGAAACATGGGCCATTTCGACCACTTTTTGTAATTCCGCCTCCTCAATATCATCTCTACCTAACGTCAAATTTTCACGCAACGTTTCATCAAAAAGTAGACTGTCTTGGGATACTACGGAAATCTGTGATCGTAGGATCATTGGGTCAACTTCAGAGTTCGAAACACCAGAAATCATGATATCGCCACTTGTATGGGCGAATAACCGTGTCAATGTGTTAAAGATTGTTGTTTTGCCAGCGCCAGAGGCCCCAACCAAAGCTGTTGTTTTGCCTGCCGCTGCAACAAATGAGACATTGTCCAAAACGGTCATGTCCCCAAAGCTTAAATTGACATTTTTAAAGGCTATATCGCCACTTGAAGAAAATTCTTGTGGTATTTTTGGGCCCAATAGACTTGGCTTTTGGTCCAAAATATCACGCATGCGTTGAATTGATACTGTTGCGGCGTTCAAAAGCCCTGCAATACCTGCCAGTCTACGCAGAGGCTCAAACGCCAATCCTAAAGCACTGAAAAATGCCATGAATTGACCCACCGTTTTAGTTCCATTGATTATCTCATATCCACCGTAGATAATCACACCTGCAAATCCGATACCGCTCATGATATCGACTAGTGATGGTAAGACAGCAGTGCCAAATAAAGTTTTTACTTCAACGCGTATTTGGTTTTTGGTCAGTGCTTCGTAGCGATGAGAGTAATAGGACTCCAAACTATTTAGTTTAATAGTTCCAATACCGTGAAAGGCCTCATCTAAACGCGTTGCCATATTTGCAGCGACATCCCGCGCTTTTGAGGCTTGCTTACGAGTATAGCGCTGCGCAATCAAAGACGGTCCAACGAGCAGAGGTGTACCGAGCAGGGCTATTGCTGCCCATTTCCAATCAATTGAAATCATAACGATGACGAGTGATAGCAAACCGATCAAATCCCGCGCAGCTCCGCGAACGATTAAACCCCAAATTGAAGCTATAGATTGCACATCACCCTGAACACGTTCGATTAGATAACCGGGTGCATTAAGAGTGAAGAAGTTCATATCTAGGCGTAATAAGTGAGCGAGAAGGTCGTTTTGTAAGTCCGCAATAGAAAATCGTGCTATGCGAGTCATCATCACGCGGTGGGCAATTGATAAAATACTACGAGCCAAAAAGAGCCCAAAAACGATTAATCCAATTGTCCAGAGTTGGACTAAGCTTCCTCCAGTGAAAACACCATCAAATAAGGGCTGCATCATCCAAGCGAGGCCACCGATCATACTACCTTCGATCATCATCAGTACGATAATGAGGCCTAGCACCAATGTGTGACGCTTTAGGTAACCGTGCCACAGCCAACCAATTAACTGTAACTGGTTTGACTTGGGAATTGTGTTTTCAGGTAATCCCATGCTTGGGTGTTATTGATTTGTTTGTGGCCGTGCAAGAGATGGCTGGTTGACGAGGCTAAAATCCGCGAATATCGATAACTCATGAATAATTAGGTAATTTATAATGTCTCTTTCTCAAGGCCGCCAATATCTTGCAATTCCAGGACCGTCAGTCATGCCCGACCGGGTTCTTCAGGCGATGCATCAACCCGCTCCAAATATATATGAAGGCGGTCTAATCGAACTTACAAAACGTATGATTCCTGACTTAAAGAATGTTGCAAGGACGGAAGGGCATGCAGCGATTTATATCTGCAATGGGCACGGGGCATGGGAAGCAGCCATTGCCAATGTTTTGGCTCCTGGTGATAAAGTTTTGGTTTTGGCAACAGGACGTTTTTGTGAAGGTTGGGGCGAGATGGCCCGTAATTTAGGCGTGGAGATCGATACGCTCAATTTCGGACGGCAAGACACAATCGACCTTGATCAAGTCCGGGCACATTTAAAATCGGATCCGCACGGTAAAATCAAAGCTGTAATGGCTGTGCATGTTGATACCTCCACGTCAGTCAAAAATGATATCGATGCTTTGAGAAAGACAATCGATGCTAGCGACCACCACGCTTTGCTTATGGTCGATTGTATCGCCAGCTTGGGTTGTGATGAGTTTTTGATGGATGAATGGGGCGTGGATATTATGGTCACGGCTTGCCAAAAAGGCTTGATGACACCGCCAGGTTTGGGGTTCGTTTTCTTTTCAGATCGTGCCGCTGCCACGCGAGACGCTATGAAGCGAGTTAGCTCGTACTGGGACTGGAAACCCCGCATTAATCCTGAAGTTTACTATGAATATTTCTGTGGAACTGCGCCAACGCATCATCTTCTTGGGTTGAATGAGGCACTGACTATGATTAGCGAAGAGGGTTTGGATCATGTGTGGCGTCGACATTCGCAGATCGCACAGGCCGTGTGGGCGGCCTGCGAAGCTTGGGGGAATGGCGGTCCAATGAAATTAAACATCGAGAACCCTGTTCTGCGTAGCAATGCAGTCACGGCACTGACAATTGGTGCGCCATACGGAAAACAGTTGCGTAGATGGACTGAGCATGAGGCAGGGCTGACACTTGGAATAGGCCTAAATATGTCCACTCCTGATGATCCAAATGCAGATGGCTATTTTCGCATTGGGCACATGGGGCATGTGAATGCACACATGATTATGGGTACGCTTGGTTCAATTCAAGCGGGTTTGATTGCTCTGAATATTCCACATGGCCCTGGCGGCCTTGAGGCCGCAGCGCGCGTTTTGGCGAAGTAAGAAGTAAAAGGTTAGCTCGATGCCGCGGCTTGTAAGGCTATAGGCAGTGCTTTTTCAAAGGCATGTATGGCCTCGGTATCTCCGCATGAGACCCTTATACATCTGTCCATAGGTGCGATGGTAGACATGCGAATAAAAACACTGTTGGCAACAAGATTTTCCAAAACCTTTCGCGCAAAGTTACCGTCTTTTCCACAATCAATCGAAATAAAATTTGCGGCAGAGGGTAGGGTACTTAGGTCATTTTCATGCGCAATCTGATGCAACCGATTACGGCTATCGCTGACTTGTTTCTGAACATTTGCAAGATGTTCAAGATCCGCCAAGGCAGCCAAAGCACCTATTTGGGAAATTCGCGACACTCCGAAATGATTGCGCACTTTGTCAAACGATTTGATCAGTTCTTTTGGACCAATTGCATACCCAACCCGTGCGCCTGCCATCCCGTAGGCTTTGGAGAATGTTCGCATGCGTATCACATTTTCGGTTTCAGGATTTAGTGGAGGTGCAGTGCCTTTGGGTGCCATTTCCACATAGGCCTCGTCAAGAACGCGTAATGCCTCATGAGGGATATTGTCCATCAGGCCTTGTACCGTATTTGCAGTGTGCCATGTTCCCATTGGGTTATCTGGATTGGCAAAATAAACCAATTTAGCACCCACTTCTGATACTTTCGTGATTAGGGCCTGTGGATCTTCATGATCGTTTTTGTAAGGTACCGTGTGTAATATGCCGCCATATCCAACCGCATGGAAATTGAATGTAGGGTACGCGCCATGAGATGTCACAATTGGAGTGCCAGGATCAACCAAGAGCCGCACCAAATAGGATAGAAGGCCATCAATTCCTTCTCCTATAATAATATGAGCCGGGTCAATACCATGGTGCTGTGCTAACGCGTTACGCAGATCATAATTTTCAGGATCACCGTATTGCCATATATCGGCTGCCGCCTGTTCCATAGCTAAAATTGCTTTTGGCGAAGGCCCAAACAGGCTTTCATTCGCGCCAAGGCGAGCTTTAAATTTTTCCCCTAATGTACGTTCTTGCGTTTCAGGGCCAACAAAAGGCACCGTTGATGGCAACGTTTGTGCTAGTGCCGTCAGTGTGATTTTGCTCATTCAGAAACCCCCGTTTCGATATTTCTCTCTTTTTATGTTATGAGATCTCTGCGAGCCTCGCTAGAGCTTCAGATATTTTTTGTTCTTCTTCTTCTCGCACCGCCAGATTAGCCTTAGTTTCAGCTAAAACTTCAGGTGGCG
>JAPKEA010000087.1 GCA_028822275.1 Planktomarina sp.
GCCGCTGCTTTTGGACGACAAGAGGCAATCCATAGTGGCACATTTATGGGCATTGCGCCAACTAGTAAAAAAATCGAAATTCGGTATATGGACTTTTGGAAAGTCAAAAATAAAAAAATCATTGATAATTGGGTTATGGTAGATTTTCCAAATGTGCTGGCACAATTGGGAATAGATGTCTTCAATGGCCAGGGCTGGGAAGCCTATGACCGCAGCGAAAAACAAGCGCCAAAACCGAGGGTAACTTAATGGCTATTATTTATTTAAAACGCGGGAAACCAGATTCAGAACGGGCGCAAGATGACGCTAAAACAAAAGCTGTTGTTGAGCAAACGTTACTAGACATCGAAGCGCGTGGAGATGCAGCAGTACGGGACCTTTCGACCAAATTCGACAATTATACTCCCGATCATTTTCGACTAACAGAACAAGAGATCTCCGACCTGGTAGGCGACCTTTCTGAGCGCGAATTAGCAGACATCAAGTTTGCGCAAGAACAGGTGCGCAATTTCGCCCAAGCCCAGCGCGACAGTATGTTAGATATAGAGGTTGAAACTATGCCTGGAGTGATCTTAGGGCATAAAAATATTCCTGTTCAATCCGTTGGTTGTTATGTACCCGGAGGGAAATTTCCAATGGTGGCCTCAGCCCATATGTCAGTAGCAACAGCCTCGATTGCAGGCGTGCCGCGTATTATTGCATGCACCCCACCCTTTAATGGTAAGCCTAATTCAGCAGTCATTGCCGCGATGCATTTTGGTGGAGCACATGAGATTTATATCATGGGTGGCATTCAAGCTGTGGGCGCTATGGCAATTGGTACTGAAACCATTGATCCCGTGCATATGTTGGTCGGTCCTGGCAATGCCTTCGTCGCTGAGGCCAAACGACAGTTGTTCGGTCGGGTTGGGATTGATCTTTTTGCTGGTCCAACCGAAACTATGGTCATTGCCGATAAGACCGTCGACGCTGAGCTATGCGCGACTGATCTGTTGGGACAAGCCGAACATGGCTATAATTCACCAGCTATTTTGGTGACCAATAATGAGAAATTAGCTAGGACCACGATGTCCGAAATTGATCGGCTTTTACAAATCCTCCCAACCGCAGACACAGCAGGCAAATCCTGGCAGGATTACGGCGAGGTGATCTTGTGTGATACTTACGATGAAATGCTGAAAATTGCTGATGAAATTGCATCAGAGCATGTTCAGGTAATGACAGATCGTGATGATTGGTTTTTAGAAAAGATGACCTGTTATGGAGCCCTGTTCTTGGGACCACGTACAAATGTAGCTAATGGAGACAAGGTAATTGGTACCAATCATACCCTGCCAACTAAAAAAGCTGGGCGCTATACTGGTGGGCTCTGGGTTGGAAAGTTTCTCAAAACTCATAGCTACCAAAAAATTACCACCGATGCAGCCGCAGCGAAAATTGGGGCTTATGGATCACGCCTTTGTTTACTCGAAGGGTTCGTGGGTCACGCCGAACAGTGTAACCTGCGTGTTCGCAGGTATGGTGGGCAAAATGTTCCATACGGCGAAGGGGCTGAGTAATGGCAAGCGCTGAGACTCTAAGGAAGCAGATCGCGACTTTGGGTCGAGCCATGACTGACTTTGACCCAGTTGCCGTACAATCGGCACTGGTAGACTTTTTGACACCCGATGCAACAATACATCTGTGCCATCCGTTTGGTGAGCTGATAGGCCCTCAGGCGCTGTATGATTTCGCCTACGCTCCTCTACTCTCAGCACTACCCGATTTAGAGCGTCGCGGCTGGATTGTCAGTGCAGGCACGGATGAGGACGGGAGCGATTGGATTGGCTGCGCGGGCCACTACATAGGCACTTTTGTTGGCCCTTTTCTTGATATCCCACCCACAGGTCATTTGGCTCATATGCGCTACCACGAGTTTTATCGTGTTGTGGACGGTAAGGCGGTTGAGATGCAGGCAATTTGGGACTTGCCAGAGCTGATGTTACAAGCAAATGCTTGGCCATTGTCCCCAAGCCTGGGGCGCGAGATGTTTATCCCAGGCCCAGCAACGCAAGACGGCCTAAATTTGGATCGGCGGCCCTCCGAGCAAGGTGCGCATAGTCTGAACGTCGTGATCGAGATGCTCACCGATCTTTCGCGCCACCCAACAGAGGGCGGGCCTGAAATTATGCAGGCCAAAAGGTACTGGCACCCCCAGATCAACTGGTATGGGCCAGCCGGCATCGGCACGGCACGCGGCCTTTCGGGGTTCCGGAACTGGCATCAGATCCCATTCCTTAACGCCTTACCAGACCGCCGTGGTGGATTAACCGATGCCTTAACGTGCCATTTCTACGGCGACGGCCCCTACGTCGTAGCTACAGGTTGGCCCAATATGCAAATGACTGTTTCAGGCGATGGTTGGTTGGGAATAGTGCCTGCGGGACAGAAGATCACAATGCGTAGCCTAGACTTCTGGCGGGTCGAAGGTGATCTGATCCGTGAGAATTGGGTTCTGATCGATCTACTGGATGTCTATGCCCAGCTAGGCGTTGATGTGTTTGCCCGCTTGCGTGAATTCAATAAAGCTCGCTTAGTTGGACGAATTAAAATAGAACAGGGAATGCTGTGAGTTTACCACAAACCCCATCATTTCGCTTAGATGGCAAAAGGGCACTGATCACAGGCGCCTCTTCGGGTATAGGCCTAGGTTGTGCTGTAGCTCTTGCTAGGGCGGGGGCTGCCGTCACGCTAGCAGCACGTTCTATGGAAAAGTTGGAAGAAACCGTGGCACAGCTAAGACAAGCAGGGCTGTCGGCAGACGCATTGGCAATGGATGTCTCAGATATCGCAGCCACTCAAAAATTAGTCGCATCAAAAGAGCCATTTGGTATTTTGGTAAACTCAGCTGGCACTGCCGCTCATTCTTTGGCAATTGAGACAACAGAAGAAGATTACGATGCTGTCGCAAACCTCAATACCAAAGGGGCATACTTTTTGACCACGTCTGTGGCAAAAGCCCTTATTGCGGCAGGAAAACCTGGCAGCTTGATAAATGTCTCCAGTCAAATGGCTCATGTCGGCGGTATTGAGCGGGCCGTCTATTGCGCCACTAAACACGCAGTTGAGGGCTTCACCAAAGCTATGGCAATTGAATTTGGACCCCATAAGATCCGGGTCAATACAATCTGCCCAACTTTCGTGCGCACCGCACTGACGGAGTCCACTTTTGCCAATCCAGATCGTGTGAAATGGCTTGAAGAGAAAATCAAACTAGGCCGTGTAGGTGAAGTCAGCGATATTATGGGCGCCGCTGTTTACTTAGCTTCTGATGCAAGTGCGCTAATGACAGGAACGCATATGCTCATTGATGGTGGCTGGACGGCTGATTGATGACAAAGGTAACCTCAATACAAGTTGCAAAACGCGCCGGAGTAAGCCAATCAGCTGTGAGCCGAGTATTTACGCCTGGTGCATCTGCAAGCAGTAAAACTGCCTTGAAAGTACGTGCAGCGGCAAATGAGCTCGGGTACCGTCCCAATGTGTTAGCGCGCTCCCTAATCACCGGGAAAAGCCGTATTATTGGACTGATCGTAGCTTACCTTGACAATTATTTCTACCCAGCAGCACTCGAAAAGCTTTCGAATGCACTTCAAAAAGAGGGTTATCACGTCCTTGTATTCATGGCCTCAAATGACCATCAGTCTACCGAGCAAGTCATTGAAGAGTTGCTTGATTATCAAGTGGATGGCATCATTACGGCCAGCGTCGGCATCTCAAGTAATCTTACAGCACGTTGTGAAGCTGCGGGCGTTCCAGTTGTGCTATTCAATCGAACCCAAGACGGGAAATCGCATAGTGCGGTTACGTCAGATAATTTCCAAGGTGGACTGACTGCTGCTCGCTTTTTAACCCAAGGCGGCCATCAAAGGATTGCCTATTTAGGAGGCTGGGAAGGCGCTTCAACACAAAGAGACCGCGAGGCAGGTTTTAAAGACGGCCTCGCGTTTGCCGGGAAACAGCTTTTCGCTCATGCATTGGGTGACTTTTCAATCGATATAGCTAAACAGGCTGCTCGCGATATATTTTCGGGACCACGTCATCCAGACGCCATGTTCATAGCGACTGATCACATGGCATTTGCAGTTATGGATGTCTTACGCTCAGAGTTGGGCCTAAGGGTTCCTGACGATGTAAGCATCATTGGATATGATGACGTTCCACCAGCCTCTTGGGCTGCCTATAATTTAACTACGTTACGGCAGAGATCAAACCTCATGGTATCCCAATCTGTCGAATTGATAATTAATAAAATTCGAGATCCACAAGTTGCACCGCAGCATATAAAAATTTCAAGCCCACTAATTATCCGTGGGTCAGCTAAAATACCAAAAGGATGGAGCACATGAAGGGTTTTTCAGATCAATTCACAGATTTCCCAGACTACATTTTAGGAATTACCAAAGAAATTTGGGAGGGGCGGGGAATTGCAACATTAAACCACTACTATTCAGACGACATCCCTATGCGTTTCCCAGAAGGTATATCAGTCGGAAACCTAAATACAATAAACGGAACACTGGCGACCCTTGCAGAATTTCCAGATCGTGAATTAACCGGTGAAGATGTAATTTGGTCAGGCAACGATAAAGAAGGTTTTTTATCCTCGCATCGATTATTAACAATGGGCACCCACACAGGGGGCGGGTATTTTGGGCCTGCTACTGGCAAAAAATTCGTAATCCGAGCTATAGCAGATTGTGCAGCAATCAATAACCAGATCAATGATGAGTGGTTAATTCGAGACACTGCCGGCATTGTGAAGCAATTGGGTATGGACCCTAAAGCGTTTGCACGTGACCTCATTACTCGTGAAGGCGGGCCAGAGAACTGCGTAAAACCATTTAAGCCAGCAATCGACATTCCTGGTCCCTATAAAAGCCGGGGCAATGAAAACGAATGGGGTCAACGAATGTCTGACATTCTTACCCGAATGATGGAAAAAGATTTTGCAGTTGTGCGAACCGACTATGATCGTGCAGTACAAACTGAACATCCAGCGTCTACAACGGTTCATTCCTGGGCAGATACAGAAAGGTTGTGGATGGGCCTCCGTTCATCATTCCCAAACGCAAAATTCTCAATTGAACATCAAATCGGGCGCGAAGATCCATTGATCTCACCCCGCGCAGCTATTCGGTGGGCCTTACATGGAAAACACGACGGCTGGGGCATGTTTGGCCAACCGACTGGCACAGAGGTTTATGTAATGGGCTTCACCCATGCTGAGTTTGGCCCCTACGGACTGCGACGTGAATGGACGCTGTTTGACCATGTTTCAATTTGGAAGCAAATTTTGATGCAATCTGGCGATCTCTGAATGAAGAATTACCTACCAGAAATTGATACAATAAAACTATCCATTCAGAAATATATTTTTTATTCACGGCTCATTGGCATGCATTTTAAAATATTAAAATTAGAACGCACCATAATTTGTCACTTATCAATTCAATCTTCACGAGGAGAACCAAAATGACACCGATTGAGATGGAAAAACGGATAGTGCGTTATGGCGATTTGGTACCGTGTAAAACGGCCTTCATTGATGCACATACACCCGGCAGCGACCAAAAAGAAAACTTTACCATAATTGGGGGTGGCGTCAGCGAAAGTACCGACCAACATGTGCACATACGCGATACTCCTGGCTTCAATATTGGAGCCGCAGGCCAGCCACCAAAATGTAGAAATTCATTACACATTCACACTACTGCTGAAGTTTTCTTTGTCCTGAAAGGTCGCTGGCGTTTCTTTTGGGGACGGCAGGGAACAGCTGGCGAAGTTGTTTTGGAGGAGGGCGATATAATCAATATCCCCACAGGTATTTTCCGAGGCTTTGAGAACATTGGAATAGATTACGGAGTGATTATGGCCATCCTTGGGGGGGATGATGCTGGAGGCGGCGTAACCTGGGCACCTCAGGTGATCCAAGACGCTCAGAAACATGGTTTAATCTTGGGAGAAAACGGCCGCCTTTATGATACAAAGCAAGGTGAAGCCTTGCCCGATAGCATTAGCCCAATGCCCATTCTTGCAGAAGATATATTATCACGTATACCAGAGCCCGCAGCCCAAGATTTGATACCACGGCATGTCGCACGTTATAATGATCTAATGGCTTTTGCAGCGCAGACTTCAGCAAAGGTAATTGGCGCCGAAGGCGTACTGCCAGACAAGCCAGGTTTCGAAGTTGATTTTCTAACCCGAGGCTCCGTTTCTGGTGAAACCCTCACCTTCAAGGACATGGTCGTACTAATGCCAATGCGTGGACATTGGAAGGTCTCATGGGAAGGTGGAAGCACTAATCTCAATCCTGGGGACACATGCCTTTTGCCTGAAAGTTTTGAGCATGTCCTAACGCCAGCGATGAGTGGAGAAGTTAGCTTGTACCGAATACTTTCAAATGACGATCCTGCTGGCCCAACATGGATTGGCTCTTAAAAAATTGAAAGGAAATATTATGACAAAAATTCTTACGTCTCATGTTGGAAGCTTACCCCGCAGCCAGGAAGTTGTTGATTTCATTTTTGCTCGGGAAAATGGAAGTTCCTACGATACCACAAATTTTGATGCGGTGATGACTGACGCAGTGATGAACACTGTGGCAAAGCAAGTTCAATCTGGTGTTGATATTGTGAGCGACGGAGAGACCTCTAAAATCTCCTATGCAACCTATGTAAAAGATCGTTATCATGGTTTTTCTGGCGATAGCCCACGTAATGCACCTGCTGATTTAAAAATGTTCCCTGGTTTTTTAGCAAGATTAGCTGACGATGGTGGGACCCCTCAATATGCACGTCCCATGTGCACCGGCGATGTTTCATCCAAGGGCCAAGGTGAGTTGCAAAAAGACATCTCAAACTTAAAGGCTGCTATGAAAAGCTCCGGCGTTGAACGAGCGTTCATGAACGCCGCCTCCCCCGGGGTAATTTCCTTATTCTTGCAAAATGCACACTATAAAACCAGAGATGCATATTTGGCAGCTCTCGCCGATACCATGCGTCAGGAATATGAAACTATTGTGGCCTCTGGTCTTGATTTACAGCTTGATTGCCCAGATCTAGCTTTGTCCCGGCACATGCTCTTCAACGATTTAAGTGATGATGAGTTTATAAAAGTGGCCGCCTCGCACGTCGAGGCTTTGAACCATGCTTTACAAAATATTCCTGAAGAAAAGGTACGTATTCATATCTGCTGGGGTAATTATGAGGGCCCACATTGCTGTGATATTAGTATGGATAAGGTTTTCTCAACCTTAATGTCGGCAAAAGCACAGTATCTTTTATTCGAAACATCCAACCCGCGTCATGCACATGAATGGACTGTGTTCCGTGATCGGAAATCTGAAATACCAAATAGCAAAATACTTGTGCCAGGGGTCGTTGATACCACAACAAACTTTGTTGAGCATCCTGAGTTGGTCGCGCAAAGGATCAGTCGGTTTGTTGAGATCGTTGGTGCTGATCGCGTGATTGCAGGCTCTGATTGTGGATTTGGCACTTTTGCAGGCTTTGGTGCCGTCGATCCTGACATTGCCTACGCAAAACTAAAAAGTCTTTCAGAAGGTGCCGCGCTGGTTAAATGAGGCAAAGTCAAAAGGGCGTATTTATTTTTTTAATATCTATGAGGCACTGAATTATTGTCACCTTATTTTCAAACTGGTAAACGGCAATTATAAAATAACCCACATACCATATGAGAATGAAAAAATGCCTGATAAAGACCTCGAAAAACGCCATCTTGATACGCTCGACCGCGACCTTGGTCGTTTATCGAGCCCAGATCGCGCAACTTCTTATGCCAGTAGACCATTTATTAGCTTTGGCATCTCTTTAATCTTTATAATTCTTGCAGGGCTGGTTGCTCTGTATTTGTTCGGAAACTCCTCAAACACAGTGGTTATCGTTATTGCCGCCGGTTTTGGTGCCTACATGGCACTGAATATTGGCGCAAACGATGTAGCAAACAATATGGGTCCAGCCGTTGGTGCGAATGCGTTAACTATGGGCGGTGCGATCGCAATCGCTGCAATCTTTGAAAGCGCAGGCGCATTGCTTGCTGGGGGCGATGTTGTCTCAACCATTGCCAAAGGGATTATTGCACCTGAAAGCATGCAAACGGCATCAATCTTTGTCTGGGCAATGTTAGCGGCACTCTTGTCTGCCGCATTGTGGGTTAATCTCGCAACCTGGATTGGCGCTCCTGTTTCAACCACCCACTCGGTTGTTGGTGGCGTTATGGGGGCGGGCATTGCAGCAGCTGGTTTTGCCGCCGTCAACTGGCCAACCATGTATAAAATCGCTGCAAGCTGGGTCATTTCACCTGTCTTGGGTGGTGCTGTAGCCGCTCTGTTTTTGTGGTTTATTAAAAGTAGGATTATCTATCAAGCTGATAAAATTGCAGCCGCGCGTCGTTGGGTACCCGTTTTGGTTGGCATCATGGGAGGTACTTTTGCAGCCTATTTGGCTCTAAAAGGTCTCAAAAAGATCATGAAGATAGAATTTTCTTCAGCATTGACGATCGGTTTGGGCATTGGGGTTCTTATTTGGTTGACGCTGATCCCAGTCATTCGCACGCAATCTGAGGGTCTTGAAAATCGTCATAAATCACTAAAAGT
>JAPKEA010000088.1 GCA_028822275.1 Planktomarina sp.
GTGAAGTCTTGAAATATTTGAAGGGAGAACATGTTGCCATTTACCAAAAATAGAGATCAACCGCGAAACCGTCAAGTTTGTCTGACAACACCTTTATTGAGCCACTTGTCGGCTCTACCAGCCTATTGATACAGCGGATCAACGTAGATTTCCCTGCACCACTTGGCCCAATCATGGCCATGAAGTCATCAGACAAAACATCAAAGTTGATGCCTTTCAGGATTTCCGGGCCTTTAGCTGTGTACCTGACCCGAAGGTCTCTTACGGATAATACTGCTGTCATGATTTCTCTCCCTTGCAGAGCCCGCCCGCCAATATTTGGACTGGCAGGAATTAAATGCCAAATTAATTTTTCTTGGCATCTTTGGCTGCCTTTAGATCACGAATGATATCATAATCCGCATCAGTCATCGGAACGAACCTACTAGCGTTCACATTATTCAGGTATTTTTGACCTTCTTCACTGTCGTTAAGGGTCAAAAAAGCATTCTGAATCTGATCAATCAATTCAGGACAAAGACGTCCGTTCACGACAAACGGATCCTGTGGGATCACGGGTGACGACCACAAAACGACGTAGTCTTCCATCTTCGCGATACCACGGTCCAGAACGTTATCCAGTCGGTGTGTGGCAACAAAGGCCGCATCAACTTGCCCTTCGAATACGGCCACTGCAGAAAGGTCGTGCCCACCAGTGTACACAACACGTGAGAAGTAATCTTAAAGATCAGAACCGATCACCTTTGTG
The DNA here is from genome assembly GCA_028822275.1 of Planktomarina sp. Taxonomy (GTDB): domain Bacteria; phylum Pseudomonadota; class Alphaproteobacteria; order Rhodobacterales; family Rhodobacteraceae; genus Planktomarina. The sequence continues at coordinate 749 of JAPKEA010000088.1, forward strand.
AAAGATACGCGCGGCAAGAGATTACCAGAGGTACTGGCAGGGTCAGTAAGACCGATCACAGCGCCTTTGATGTCCTCAAGGGTGTTAAAGCCAGAATCGGCACGAGCCACCAAAACCGCTTTGTAACCCGGGCCCTCTTCCTGGAAGTGACCTTTGTGCTTGGCGTAAGTGGTAATCACCCTCAGCTCAGGATCTTTTTCCTGTGCAATCACGTAGGAATAAGGGCCGTGCATGCCCAGATCAACAAATCCACCCAACATGGCTTCGACCACTGACGCGTAGGATGTCGGCAGAAAGAATTCGACGTTCTTGCCAGTAGCCGCTTTGATCTGATTGACCAACGGCTTATAAAGCGACAGCTCTTGCGTCGTTTCCTCTGTCGGGATCATTGAAAAACGGATGACCTCGGGGTTCTCACATTCATTTGCCTGAGCGACGCCTATGAATGTGAACGAGGCGATAACCGCCGCGCCCAGAATTTTGTTTGTCTTAGTATAGATATTCATTTTCTTCTCCCTTGGTTTAAAAAATCTAAGTTTCGCAATCGCAGCAATGTTCATTACGCAGGCATTTTTTAAATGACGCCCCTATGAATGGCTGTCTCCAGAAAGCTCTCTTTGGCGCCTACGAAGTTTTTACCCCGCTCGCCTGCGAATGCCTCGTCAACAATGGTTTGGAAGCTTTCGGAGGGGATTTTGTGATCGGCAAAGCGATGACCCACGCCGAGTTGCTTCAGAAAGACTGTCAAGTTATCGGCGCCTTTGATCAGATCATCTCCGAAGATTGCCTTCAGGCTTTCTTCGCGAAAACCTCCTATCCCAATCACCGACTGCAGAATTGTCGGCAAGGTGAAGGAACAGGCAATACCATGCTGCACCCCCCACCCAAGAGTAATCGGATAAGAGATATTGTGCGCAATCGCAGTTTTTGTGTTTGAGAAAGCAAGCCCGGCATTCAAAGAGGCCTCGGCAATGCTGCTGCGCAAGTCAAGATTGCCCAGATCACCCAACAGTTTTGGCAGGTCCTGTATTATAGCTCGAGCCGCAGCCACAGCGTAACGCGCTGAGACCGGGTTGGCGTTAACATTCCAAATACTTTCAATCGAATGCGACAACGCGTCTAATGCGGTTGCTAGTGTCAGCCCATAGGGCTTACCAAGCATCAATGCCGGATCGACCAGTGCAACTTCGGGAAAAAGCACTTCTCGCGCCAACGAAAATTTGCGATTATTCTCTTCGTCCCAAACCGTTGCCCAGCATGTCACTTCACTACCAGTACCCGCCGTTGTTGGCACTGCAATGATCGGGATAGCAGACAGGGATGCTTCCCCAGTTTTGGATTGAAGAAAATGCAAAACTTTACTGAAGTCACCCCCAGCAGTTGCAAAAACCTTGGCAGAGTCGATCACTGACCCACCGCCAAGTGCAACAATGACGTCGGGCATTTCGGCAAGATCGGCGAAACGGGCCGATTGAACAGCCAACAGACGTGTATCTGGATTGGGGGCAATATCGTTAATAATCAACTCAGGCTGTCCAGCTTTCGCAATCAGGTCAACCGTCAGGTCATCGAAGGGGCCGTCTGGATAAGTTACTAAGGCATAGCTGCGGCCCGCGATCATGTCCACTAGGGTCGAAAACTGGCCATTACCAAACATTATTTCCACAGGATTCTTGTAGGTCCACATCGTCAAATTCCTCTTTTTTTATGCTATCCAAGTTCTTTAAAGACAAATTTACACAACCCAACCCATAAAAATAATTGTATGATTGAATAGTTTCTATATACTCAGTCTATGCTTACAACCGCCCTCCGTTCTTTTCATGCCGTCGCACTTCATAGTGGGTTTTCTGCCGCTGCACGGGCTATGAACATCAGTCAGCCAACGCTGTCGACGCAAGTTAAGGCTCTGGAAAAACGGTATGATGTGGAACTGTTCAGCCGCATCAGACGAGATGTTCACTTAACGCCAGCTGGCCAGGAGCTGTATCAGACGACCCTGCGCCTGATGCAAAATGAATCTGAAGCTGAAAACTTGTTGAATTCATTCAAGGGGCTAGAAGCTGGCTCATTGCGAATCGCAGCCGTCGGGCCATTCCACGCTACGGACATGATGGTCGACTTCAAGTTACGCTATCCCAAAATCGACATTAGCATACAATTTGGAAATTCACAGCGCAGCTTTGAACGCCTGCTGGCTTATGGGGCCGATGTTGGACTGATCGCAGAGGTCAAGGCTGACCCACGTGTTGTAACGCTGCCCTACAGTTCACATGAAGTTGTAGTGTTTGCGAACTCTGATCATCCATTTTTTGATCGTGCAAGCATTTCAATTCACGAGTTGAAGGATCAGAAGGTCGTACAACGCGAGATCGGCTCGACCACACGGATCGCTATGGAGCGCGCCTTGCAAGAACACGACGTATCAATCGATGTGGTTCTGGAAATCGGTAGCAGGGAAGGTATTTGGAAGGCTGTTGAACAAGGGCTTGGCATCGGGTTTGTGGCCGATTTTGAATTTGTCCCTCACCCAAATCTGCGGTCCATTCCCATTCAGGACGCAGATATCAACACACAGTATTTTCTGGCCTACCTAAAGGAACGGGAAATGTCGCGACTGATTAGTGCGTTTTGTGAGGTCACTCTCATCTAAATCTCCTGTTAATCTACGCAAAGTTACCTATTATTGCGGCTGTCAGACAAATAAGAACAAGCATCAGATTGCTGCCACAGCCTAAATCTATGCGCTCAATAATTGACGCCACTCGGCGAGAGCAGCGGCACGGTTTAGCATGATACGGCTGATTTTTACAATTTTATAATTTTTTGGGTTGCTATGAACGGAACACATATAGGCTAGGAGTGGGGGGCCACCCCCCTCGGTCCTTACCCCCCATGGGTTAGAAACCACCTTAAGACTAAACCTCAGTAACCACATTTATCTTTGAAGGGTAGGTAGATGGGTGCAAGCTAAAATTATCACTAACCCATTGATTTAAAATAGTTATTGTCGGACAGACAGGAATTCGAAGTTCGGAACTTGACTAATTCCATCTAAACTATGCCTGTCGACATAAAGTATAACCTCAAAATCAAACACCTTCGTTAAACCCCATACCGTGCAGTTGCACGCCGAGAGGTGTTAGATATCCGATCTAACCTCTTCAATTAAAGTGGCTACTGAAACTGTATTGCTTGGATTCATCTGCTTGCTTCCAGTTGTTAATTCCGAATTCCATTCGACGATTGCAAAAAAAGAAGTCTGTTTCAAATGGAAATGAAAAAAAATGCATGTAACAGGGAAACGATACCCATCATATCAGCACCTCGCAAAGATATATTGATGTGCATAGTGATCAGCTCAGTCAGGCCGTGGAATTGTTGTGATGTGAGAGAATGGCAAAGAACAGAATTTTTCGATCTGACAGACGCATAGACTATTCAATTCGAATTTTTGCAGTTACTGACTGAAGTAAGTTGTCATTTGTCCAAATAGGCTGATTACTAACTGCACCATTCGGGTATTACTGCCCCATATTCCAGGCAAAAAACATAATCGCTATACCAAACATCTGTCGCGCCAATTGAATGATGCACCGCGACCCAAGTCTTACGTAACTTTCTGTACAGAACACCCACTGCTGTGCCATCCATAAAGTCTGGCTGAATCAAACCACGCTTAAAGGCGGGCGTTTGAAACAAATCAATCTTACCGCCTCCTGGCCTTTGAGGAGATAGTACAGCAAATGCAACATCGCCCGAAACTCACAAATTATCTACAACAAATTGAATTGGCTTACCCAATTGCCACTCAACATGCGGACGGATCGCATCCATCAAAGCTAATCGGGTATCGGTGCCGCGTTTGGGTTCGTGCCAGTTCTGCGCAAAAACGCTACTTCCTATTAACAAAAGTATGATCGTAAATAGGGTACGCATAGCTTCCTCCAGCAATTTGCCTAATGATACCGCTATCTAGAAATATGTGAAGTCAAATTCGAACACTATTAGTACCCACCTAAAGACATACAAATAAGGTCTGATGTTGGAGCAACATAAGGCTTATAACTCGAAAGTCGTGGGCGCGCCCCTATCGGAGTGTGAGTGCAAGGTGTTTGAGAACACTATGAAAAACGTATTTAAGGGGTCTAGATACAGAGGTTAAAGTATATAAATTAAAATCTTTCAACAAGCGCTACCGTCGCTGACGCGCTACCACTTTAAAAAGCAAACTGGCACTTAATGAGTTTCGTATAGTATGCGACATTTACATCTTTGCTGGTCTGAAATTTAGTATCACTAAGAGGCTTGATCTCTGGTGATGGAGTATAGCGTGCGTTTGCTAAATCTTGTTCTACTGGTGTCATTTTTATCCTTACCTAGTTGTAAGCGTGAGATAGGGATTGAACCAGAGTGCACACTAAAATATGAATAATCTCATGCACCTTTTGAATTATTGCAGCACCACGCAACGCTTGTCACTTACCTTTGTCGGGGACGTTCTGCTGCACAAACAATTACAACAGCAGGGCTATAAACAAGGCTTTGTAAGTCTATGGAAAGAGGCGGTTCGTTTTCTTCAAGAGGCCGACATCGCCGTGGCCAACCTTGAGGGGCCAGTCGCAGTTGGCATCACGCGCTCGGGCAGGCAGGTCGATGACCCTGGTCCAGTGTTTGATGACATTGTTTACACATCTTACCCTATGTTTAACTATCACCCCTCTTTGTTAGCGGACCTAAAGGTCAGTGGGGTCGATTTAGTCTCGACTGCGAACAATCACTCACTAGATCGCTTCAGCATCGGTGCAGATAAAACGATTGAAGCGCTGAAATCTGCAGGCCACGCCTACACAGGAACGATTCAAAAAGGGGCGCCGCGTCAGTTTACCACAGTCCTGCCTACTAAATTGGGGCCGTTCGCCTTCATCTCCTGCAGCTTTTCGACCAATGGGATCATTGATAAACATAATCAAGTGCTCATGTGCTATGATGACAAGTCCGAGCTGTTGAATGAGGTTCGCAAGCTTGGGGTCGACCCAAAGATTGCATGCATAATCGTACTAACCCATTGGGGCGTTGAATATCAATACCGACCTGCTGCCAAAGAAGTTGCCCTCTCCAACGAGTTGGCCGCAGCGGGTGCAACTGCAGTGGTTGGCAAGCATTCGTACGTAATCCAGCCATGAAATATGGTCAAAACAAATCGTGGGGTCGTACCTGTCATTCATTCAACAGGTAACTTCGTCTCAGGCCAACCGATTCTTCCGCGCCAAACCAGTATGATTGCACGGCTAGAGCTGTGCCAAAACGATAAGACGAAGTTGGGCGCATGGAGTAAACACGGGCAAGTCGTAGTGGGTGAAGCAGGGTGGACCGCTGCACGCATGCAACGCACAACGATCCGCACGCTCAAGATGGCCTTGAACCCAGCCAGTTCAGACTATACAAAAAAGTCCCTCGACTTAATCGAAAACCTAGTTCCGGGTTGCATCAAAACCCAAGTTCTCGTGCCGCTAAAAAAATCGCTGGCAAGGGGGGGGCAGGGGACTATCTCTCCCTCGCAAAGAGACAACTAAACCCAAGCTATACTGGTCTTTTAGAAATGTTGTGATGTTAGATGGGCCATAAAAACCCTCGGCTAAACAGTGATGATTGCGGGGATGTCACGGCGCCGGTAAGCCATTTAGCCCCTTTTGCACCTACACTCACCAGTCAAGATGTGCACCATTAGGCGGGAACAGCAGACTAGTACGACACAGTCTAGTAATTATCGATACTTCAATGCTCTTAAGATCTAATATTATGTAATAAAACTGGCAGCAATCATGGTCTGAGTTTTGGACGGGTGCAACATAAGGGCTTTGGAGTGGCTGAATTATTTCCTGATATGGGTACCGCGCGCACTAAAAGCCGTTTTGTGGTGAAGGTCTCAGAACTTCTATTGATCAACTGGTGTCTTCTTTTATACAGGATGCGTCAATTATGACGCTTAACGAATGATGACCAGCACAAAAGTTTATCTCGTACAAAACTCAAACATGGTCGACCATGATTCCTCAGGGACTTCTATTAAAAGGTTTCCGCTCATGTAAGCTTCGACCTCTATGAGTAAAGACCACTCTCCGCCTTCGCCTGAGCATAGAGTCTGAATTTTAGACCGCATTCCATCGGTAGTCTCAGAAACCACCTCACAGTAGCTTTCGTGAAAAATAAAAGCACCAGGCTCCACAGTTAATGAGGTATCGCCACCAGATCCACATTGACTGCTATCATATGTCCCTGCTGCATCGTTGGTAATACTCTGATCAGTGATCATAACTTCGCCAACGAGTTCCCCTTTTTCCCAAATGCCTTTCTTCGTGGAGCCATCTGCATAGGTAAAGGTCCCAGTTCCATTAAGTTCATCTTTCTCCCACCATCCCTGATATTGATCCCCATTGGCAAATGCAGCAAACCCTGGTCCATGTCTGGCACCCTTTACCCACTGACCATTATACCAATCCCCACTTTTTGAAGAGTAACCGCCTCTGCAGTTGTCCCAACTGCTGACATTTAAGGAAGTTGGACAGCGAGGTAAGGAAAGGTTCGCAACCATAGTAAATTCACCTCGCTCCCAATAACCCTCCTCCACAGAGCCATCCCGATAAGTTAGGCGACCTTGTCCATGACTAAGGTCATCAATCCATTCACCAACATAAATCTCTCCATGATCATATATCCGGGTTCCAAAACACATGTGAAAAAAACCAGATGAAGGACACTGTGACAAAGCAGAAGTGATAGTGGGCTTTTTACTCTCAGCAAGTGGGTTAGTCCGCACTTCTTTGATCAAGTTCTCAAACGACACTTCGTCTAATTGCGTAAAATTATAATTTGGGACTAACAAAGAAACAAATCTGATTTCATTAGCACAGTAAGAATCGCCCGGAATCAAGCCTTTTGATTTAAATTCTCTGAGGATATTTTGACTGTCACCTTTTTGAACTATGCCAATGGACGCCGCGATATAACCGTTATTACTTTTAACCCCTAAAGGATCAGAAAAAAAAGTATAATTCACTAATTTATCGAGTATCACACTTTCATCTTTGGAAGCACTTGTAATCAATGCGCATTGATCTTCTGGTATAAGTCTACCTTTAGAAATCGCAGTCGTTGTTTCAGAAGGAGAACCATCCATCATCGACAGTGTTTCGAGAAGGTAGTTCATATTTGCAATTTTTGAAAGATCCGAATTCTGAAGGTAATTTTTATTATAATTATTGAGTGCTTTTGCCGTCCCCTTCCCGTATAGACCGTCTATAGTAGAACGATAAAATCCTAAACTCAGCAGTTTTTCTTGGATAACTTTACGATTTTTTGAGGATAGTTTATTGAAGGCATTTCTTAAATTGCCTGATTGAGAAGCTCCCTCTTTTTTTGATTGTTTTTTTATGACTTTAGGTGCGCTTGTTGAAGGTTGTTCAATTTTGTTTAATTCTATTTGAACATTATCTAGTGCAGCTCCAAGTTGTTTTAATAAATTCAGCTCGGCAAACGTCGGGCTAGCATAAAGAAACAGGAAGATGCCGGCGGATTTAAAAGCTAATTGTAAAATTTTCAGCATAACACTACCCTCACAGTGATATTTACAACTAGACAACCCTATATTTTCTGAATTAGCTAGAGAAATATTAAAACTATGCAAAAACTTCCACCAAATGCCACAGTAGCTGCAACCCTCAAACCCTTTATTGGTGCACTAGTGGTTTCAACCACCCTCCGTCGAGAGATCCCATAATGATCTGATTACTCCCAGTTGTTCACTCTAAATTCTATTCAAAAACTGCAAAAAAAGAAGTCTGTTTCCAATGGAAATGAAATAAAAAAATGCATGCTGCA
>JAPKEA010000526.1 GCA_028822275.1 Planktomarina sp.
CTTTCTTTCTCGAAGGTCACTCAGTAGGTAAATCTAAAAGCGCTCAGATGCCGTGGTGGATCCCTAAGGGTATGCGACTCATAGCTTCTAATATGCTCAACAAAGATGAGCCTGACCATATGCGGTTGCGTAAACTGGTCGATCAGGCGTTTCGCAGGCAAGGTATCCGGAAAATGCGTCCAAATATCGAAAGCAAAGCGCTCGTGATTTTGGATAAAGCGCCTCAAGCTGAGTTCGATTTGATCAAGCATTTCGCACGAACACTTCCCTTGGAGACTATAAGTGATTTGTTGGGTGTGTCTGCAGCACATCGTGACGCTTTTGGCCATGAAGCAGGCAAAATATCTGACGTAAGTAGTATAACGAAAATCCTAGGGACGCTTGTGGCTGTGAAGCGGTTAATTTCTTTGGTGCGGCAATTAATTTCTGATGCACGTCAAAACCCTCAACCGGGCCTGCTGAGTGAAATGCTTGCAAGTCGTGACGGTGGGGATCAATTGTCTGAGGATGAACTTATCGCGATGGTTTTTCTGCTGTTGTTTGCGGGGATAGAGACGACTAAAAACCTCATTGCAGGATCCGTTTGGGCTTTGCATCAAGCCCCAGAACAAAAAGCGTGGCTTTTGGCTGATATTGAAAACCGTCGAGAGGCTGCTGTTGAGGAATTATCTCGGCATGTCAGTTCAGTTACGGGTAGTAAGCCAAGATATGTCGGGCATGACATGCAGCTTCATGGACAAAAGTTACGTCGTGGTGAACGAATTATGGCGCTTCCTGTTGCTGCAAATTATGATCCTTCTCGATTTGATAATCCGGCAGTTCTAAAGCTAGACCGCTTTCCCAATCCGCATCTCAGCTATGCTGCTGGCATTCACTTCTGCCTAGGCCTGCAGTTGGCGCGTATTGAGGTGCAGGCGGCTTTAGAAGTTATTTACCAAGAGTTTCCAAGCCTAACCTGTAGTGCTCCCAAGTACCTCCAGCGCCCGGGCAGTAGAACGGTAAAAGAAATGTGGATTAAGACAAACTAAGTGACTTAATTTTCTAGTTTACCGTATAGAAAATTGAAGGGTCTAGGTAGGCTTGAAAAAGAGCTTTTAATGCGACCCAAAGAGTAATGCCGGCTGGACGGGCCCGTGGCCCAGTAAACGCCATAGGAAAACCTACGGGTTGACCGAATTGATTGGTCTGTAAAGTTATCGGTAACCTCTTTTTCTTGTTCCTTCGAGACTAGGGGCATGTTAAGTTTTAAGTCCAGGGCCAGATTGGAAATAAATGTCACCCAATTTACGTGGTATTCTACTCAAAGTAATGGCTGTTTCAATTTTTACGGTCATGATGGCTTTGATAAAGGAAACGGCTGCCGAAGTGCCAACTGGCCAACAGGTGTTTTACAGAGCATTCTTTACTCTTTTGGTAGTGGTTGGTTGGTTAAGTGCTCGAGGTGATTTCCCAAGTGCCTTGCGTACATCTAACATCAAGGGACATTTGTGGCGCAGCACAGCTGGCGCCGCTGCAATGTCTTTGCGTTTCTTCGCCTTAGGAGTTTTAACTTTCCCTGAAGTGGCCGCGCTTGGGTTCACAACACCGCTCATTTTAACTCTTTTAGCTGCTATCATGCTTGGAGAGGTTGTTCGATTGTTTCGCTTGACTACGGTGGCCCTAGGTTTTGTTGGCGTGTTAATTGTTTTGTGGCCAAGTCTAGATCTCAACGGAGATCGCAGCACGTCTGAATTGTTTGGAGCGATTGCGATAATTGGTTCTGCGACTTTGGCGGCCTTGGCGCAAATCTTTGTGCGCAGGCTTGTTGCGACAGAGAGCACCGCACAAATTGTGTTTTACCTCTCGTTTTTTATTACAGTGCTCTCCTTAGGCTCCATTCCTTTTGGGTGGGTAGTTCCTTCTTTTGACGCAAATGTAATGTTGATCATTGCAGGGTTGATTGGTGGTGTTGGGCAAATCTGTCTAACGGCAGCCTACAGAAATGCACCGGCATCTGTGGTTGCGCCGTTTGATTATTCGTCCATGCTATTGGCGATTGCCATTGGATACTTTTGGTTCGCGGAAATACCAACACTTTGGACAATCGCAGGTGCCTTCGTAATTATATTATCTGGAGTCGTAATTATTTGGAGAGAGCAGATTTTGAAGCGCCGTCGTGATATATCCGACGGAAGATTGCAATAAAGAGAGGCCCATCTCTAT